>JAEXNZ010000047.1 GCA_023439425.1 Pseudomonadota bacterium | reverse complement strand
TGGAGCAACAGATGCTGGTCAAGAACACCCGTAATTCCCTGCGCGCCGTGTTGATCGCAGGTGTAATGGCAAGCGCCACGGCCATGGCGGCCGCACCGGCTGCTCCCAAGGGCGTCAGCCCGGCGTTCCAGAGCTGCAAGGACAGCGCACAGGGCACGATCGAGCACGCCGCGTGCATTTCCGAGGAAATCACCCGCCAGGACCAGCGCCTGAACCGGGTATATCAGCAGTTGCAGACGCGTCTGGATGCGCCCCGCAAGGCGCAGCTGGTCGCTGCGCAGCGCGCGTGGTTGAGTTCGCGCGACCTTGATGGCCGCCTGGAGGAGGCGCTTTATGACAACTCGCAGCCGGGCAACCTGCAGGCCGGTGAGGCCGACATGCTGCGTCTGAGTGCGCGTGCGGATCTGCTGCAGCTGTATCTGGACCTGCTGGACTGACGGCGGGTTTCGTTGCACGGTTTGAGCCCATAAAAATGGGCGGCTGCCTGGCTTTGAGTGCTTGGCAACCGCCCATCCCACCGCGGTGGATCCCGTTACGGGATGCGTTTTGTTTTTGCGTGGGTCACGACCAACGGTCGTGACCTACCGGTCGTTGGCAATCAACAGCACGACGCTGCTGAAATCGAGCTTGCCGCGGCCGGCCTGGTGGTTCATGGAGTACAGGTTGCGGGCGAGTTCGCCGAGCGGGATGGAGGCACCTACGCTCATGGCGGCCTCTACGGCCAGACCCATGTCCTTGAGCATGAGGTCGCTGCCGAAGCCGCCGCTGTAGCCGCGCGATGCCGGCGCATTTTCCAGCACACCCGGCCACGGGTTGCACACTTCGGTGGCCCAGCTGCGGCCGGTGCTGACCGCCATCATCTGCGACAGCACCTTCGGGTCCAGGCCGTGGGCGACGCCCAGGGCGATGGATTCACCGGTGACCGCCATGATCACGCCCAGCGCCATGTTGTTGCACAGCTTGGCGACCTGACCTGCACCGCTGGCACCGACGTGGAAGATGTTCTTGCCCATGGCCTGCAGCAGCGGGCGGGCGCGTTCCAGCGCATCGGCTTCGCCACCGACAATGAAGGTAAGCGTGCCGGCTGCCGCACCGGCGGTGCCGCCGGAGACGGGTGCGTCGAGCATCTGCAGGCCGCGCGCGGCGGCGGCTTCAGACACCTTGCGCGCGGTGGCCGGCGCAATCGTGCTGCAGTCGATCACCAGCGCACCGCCGGGAATGTCGGCGAGCAAACCGTCTTCGCCGAGGTACACGCCTTCCACATGTCGGCTGGCCGGCAGCATGCTGATGACGACTTCGGCGTCACTCAGCGTGTCCAGCGCGGAGGTGGCGGCGGTGGCACCGGCGTCCACGGCGGCCTGCACGGCGGCGGGCACCAGGTCGAACACGCGTACGGCGTGGCCCGCCTTGGCCAGGTTGGCGGCCATCGGCCTGCCCATGTTGCCCAGCCCAATGAATGCAATACGGCTCATGCAAGGCTCCTTTCAGTAACGGTGGCACCGAGGTCGGCCAGCGGATGCGTGGCGTCGTCCCACGGCGAAACGAAGAAGGTCTGCGCCCAGGCCGGGGTGGCCTCGGCCAGAGTGACCGGCTGCCATTTCGGGCTGCGGTCCTTGTCGATCAGCAGCGCGCGGATGCCCTCGGCGAAGTCGCCATGGGCGGCGCAGTGCAGCGCGGCGACGTACTCGAAGCGGTACACGTCGGCGAGCGAAGCACCTTCGGCGCGCTTCTGCAGTTCCCACGCCAAGCGTGCCGAGCCAGGGGCTCCGGCGGCGAGGGTGGCCTGCGCGGTCTGCAACCAGGGATCTTCGGTGGTCAGCGCGCTGATGGCGGCGACGACATCGGCGACATCCGTGCCTTCGCACAGCGCGTCAATGCTGGCGGCGTTGCGCAGCAGCGGGCCGGTGGCGGCGTCGCTGGCGTGCTGCTGCAGCAGGGTACTGAGCTGGGTGTGATTGCGCTGGGCGTCATCGCTCCAGTGCACGCCGGCCAGCGCGTCGAACACGGCCGGGCGGCTGGCTTCGGCGATGTGGATGTCGGCCAGACCCGCGTAGATGGCATCACCGGCATTGAGGGTGGCACCGGTGAGGGCGAGGAACAGCCCGCCCTTGCCCGGCACGCGCGGCAGCAGCCAGCTGCCGCCGACATCGGGGAACAGGCCGACAGTGATCTCCGGGAACGCCAGCTTGCTGCGCTCGCTGACCACACGGTGGCTGGCACCGGACATCAGGCCGATGCCACCGCCCATGACAATGCCATGGCCCCAGCAGAGGATCGGCTTGGGGTAGGTGTGGATGGCGTAGTCGACGCGGTATTCGACGTCGAAGAACTCGGCCGCGTAGGCATTGTCGCGCACGTCGGTGCTGCCGTCGGCGCGGTAGGCCTGCATGCTCTTGTACAGGCTGTGCAGGTCACCACCGGCGCAGAAGGCCTTCTCGCCAGCACCCTGCAGCACGACCAGCGCGATGCCGGTATCGTCGGCCCAGGCCTGCAGGCGCTCCAGCAGCAGATGCGCCATCGGCAGCGAGAACCCGTTGAGGGTGCGCGGTGCATTCAACGTGGCGATGCCGATGCGCATGCCGTTGGCGGCGCTGCGCTCTTCGAACAGCACCGGGGCCTCGTCCATCGACGGCGCGCTGCTCATGCGTTCTTCCACTGCGGTGCGCGCTTTTCCAGGAAGGCGTTCACGCCTTCGGCCTGGTCGGCACGGTCGAACAGATCGACGAAGGCCTCACGCTCGGCAACCAGTGCAGCCGCGTGCGAACCGGTGCGGGTGAACTGCACCAGGGTCTTGCAGGCGGCGATGCTGGTCGGGCTTTGTTTCTCGGCCTTGTGCGCCCACTCCAGCGCCAGCGCCTTGGCCGCACCCTTGGCCACTTTCTCTTCCGCCAGGCCGATACGCAGCGCGGTATCGGCGTCGATGCGCTCACCGAGCAGGATCATGCGCTTAGCCCAGCCCTCGCCGACCAGACGGGTCAGGTTCTGGGTACCACCGGCGCACGGCAGCAGGCCAACGGTGGCCTCCGGCAGGGCCACCTGGGCGTGCTCTTCGATGATGCGCAAGTCGCAGGCCAGCGCGCATTCCAGACCGCCGCCCATGGCATAACCATTGATGGCGGCGATGGAGACGCCACGGAAGCCGGACAGCGCTTCGAAGGCTTCGCCGAAACGGCGTGCGGCTTCGCGTGCGGCGGCCTTGTCGCCCGAGGCGAACTGCTTGAGGTCGGCACCGGCAGAGAAGAACTTCTCACCGCCACCGGTGATCACCAAGGCGTAGATGTCCTTGTCGGCATTCAGCGCGCCAACCAGGTCACGCAGCGCGGACAGGCTGTGCACGGTCCAGGTGTGCGCCGGCGGATTGTCCAGCGTCACGACGGCAACGTGGCCATCGACCTCGACCTTCAGGCCGGTGTGTTCGTGCTTGCGCCAATCCATCATCGCAGTTCCTCTTCGGTGTTGAGCAGGTGGCGGGCCACGATCACACGCATGATCTCGTTGGTTCCCTCCAGAATCTGATGCACGCGGCTGTCACGCAGCAGACGTTCAATCGGGTATTCGCGAATGTAACCGTAACCGCCGTGGATCTGCAGGGCTTCGTTGCAGATCTGGAAGCCGGCGTCAGTGGCGAAGCGCTTGGCCATGGCGCACCACACATTGGCGTCGCTGGCACCGGCATCGAGCTTGCGCGCGGCGCTGTGCACCATCTGACGTGCGGCGACCAGCTGGGTAACCATGTCGGCGAGCTTGAACTGCAGCGCCTGGAAATCCGCCAGGGTCTTGCCGAACTGGCGGCGCTCGCCCATGTAGCGGCGTGCAGCATCCAGCGCACCCTGTGCGGCGCCCAGCGAGCAGGCGGCGATGTTGATGCGACCGCCATCCAGGCCCTTCATGGCCAGCTTGAAACCGCTGCCTTCATCGCCCAGCAGGTGGTCGACCGGCACGCGTACGTTTTCGAAGGTGATGCCGCGGGTAGGCTGGCTGTTCCAGCCCATCTTCTCTTCCTTGCGGCCGAAGCTGATGCCCGGCAGATCGGCCGGCACCGCAATCGCGCTGATACCGCTCGCGCCGGCACCGCCGGTACGTGCCATCACCACCAGCAGTTCGGTCGCACCGGCACCGGAGATGAAGGCCTTTGAGCCGTTCAGCACGAAGTGGTCACCGTCCCTCACAGCGGTGGTCTTCAGCGACGCGGCGTCCGAGCCCGCGCCGGGTTCGGTCAGGCAGTACGAGGCCAGCTTGGTACCGGCCGAGAGGTCGGTGCACCACTGCGCACGCAGCCCGTCCTGGCCCCAGGTCGACACCATCCACGACGCCATGTTGTGGATGCTGATATACGCCGCAGTGGACGGGTCCACGTTGGCGAGCTCCTCGATGACGACGGCGGCGTCCAGACGGCTCAAGCCGCTGCCACCGACCTCGGGGTCCATGTACAGGCCACAGAACCCGAGTTCCCCTGCCTTGGCGATCGCCTCGCGCGGAAAGATGCCCTCCGCATCCCATCGCGCGGCGTGCGGTGCCAGTTCGGCCTGGGCGAAGTCACGTGCCGCCTCCCTATAGGCCTGCTGCGCTTCTTCGAGTTCCGTCGTCATCGAGTGGCTCATGGTGAAACTCCTGCTTACTTCAAGCTGATCGTGGTGTTGACGCCATGACCCAGGGTCTCGTCATCGAACCAGCGCGAGGTGATGGTCTTGGTCTGGGTGTAGAACATCACCACCTGCTTGCCGTACGGGCCCAGGTCGCCCAGCTTGGAGGCGCGCGAACCGGTGAACGAGAACAGCGGCACCGGCACCGGGATCGGCACGTTGATGCCGACCTGGCCGACGTCGATGTCTTCCTGGAAC
>JAEXNZ010000020.1 GCA_023439425.1 Pseudomonadota bacterium | reverse complement strand
GGTTGGTGCTGCCGCCAAACCCGAAACTCTGCGGCTTGGCCACGCCGACCACGCGCACCGGCACGTTGCCTAGCAGGATCACCTGGCCGATCGGATCGTCGCCATTGGGGAAGAACTGGGTGCGGGTGTTCTCGTCGATCACCGCCACCTGGGCCAGGCTCTTGATCGCGTCGGCTTCAAAGAAGCTGCCGGCGCTCAAGGTCACGCCCTTCACCCGGAAGTACTGCTCGCCCACGCCGCTGACCTGGGCGGTGGCCGACTGGTTGCGGTAGCGCGCGGTCACCGAGGACGACACGCTGGGCGTGGCGCTGTCGATGTAGCTCTGCTTTGCCAGCGCATCGGCATCGCTGGCCTTGAGCGTCTGTACGCGGCCCGAGCGCATGTCGCCGAAGCCGCGACCGGGATAGACGTCGATGGTGTTGGTGCCCAGCGCGCTGATGTTCTGCAGGATCTGCTGCTGCGAGCCGTTACCCAGCGCCACCACCGAGACCACCGAGGCGATGCCGATGATGATGCCGAGCATGGTCAGGAAGGTGCGCAGGCGATGCGCGTTCATCGCCAGCAGGGCCATGCGGAACGCTTCGGTGAAACGGTCGCGGGCCGCGCGCCAGCTGTTGCCCTTGCCGGCTGCCACGGTGGCGTTGCGCTGCGCACGGTAGTGCGGAGCCTTGTCATTGGCGCGGTCGGCGATGATCTCGCCGTCGCGGATCTCGATGATGCGCTGGGCGTGCTCGGCCACGCTCATGTCGTGGGTGACGATGATGATGGTGTGGCCTTCGGCATGCAGCTCGCCGAGGATGCCCATCACCTCCTCACCGGATTTCGTGTCGAGCGCACCGGTCGGTTCGTCGGCCAGGATCACCTCGCCGCCGTTCATCAGCGCACGCGCAATCGACACGCGCTGTTGCTGGCCGCCCGACAGCTGGCCCGGCTTGTGCTGCATGCGGTCGCCCAGGCCCAGCCGTTGCAGCAGCTGTTCGGCGCGCGCGCTGCGCACTGGCGCGGGGCTGCCGGCATACACCGCCGGCACTTCCACGTTGCCGCGCGCGTCGAGGTCACCGAGCAGGTGGTAGCGCTGGAAAATGAAGCCGAAGTGCTCGCGGCGCAGTTCGGCCAGTTCGTCCGGCAGCATGCGTCCGGTTTCGCGCCCGGCCACCTGGTAGCTGCCACGGGTAGGGCGGTCCAGGCAGCCGAGGATGTTCATCAGCGTCGACTTGCCCGAGCCGGACTGGCCGACAATGGCAACCATCTCGCCCGCGGCGATGTCGAGGTTGACGTCGCGCAGCACCGCGATGGTCTCGTCGCCTGCCGGGAACTCGCGACGCAGGTCGCGCAGCCGCAGCAGCGGCGTGGCGGGGGAGGGGCCTTTCATCGACGCGGCCCCATGCCCGGACCCATGCGCATCTGCGGGCCGCGGTTGCCGCTGCTGCTGGCGGCCGCGGTGCCACCTTCGCCGACCACGACCTTGTCGCCTTCCTTCAGGCCGGACTGCACTTCGGCATTGGCCCCGTTGTTGATGCCGATCTTGACCTTGCGCGGTTCCGGCATGCCGTCGGCATTGACCACCCGCACCATGTACTGGCCGTCGCGGCTCTTCGGACCCAGCGCCACCGACGGCACGGTCAGCACGCCCTTGGCCTGCTTGAGCATCACCGACACCTGCGCGGTCATGTCGATACGCAGGGTACCGTCCGGGTTTTCCACGTCGAACAGCGCGTTGTAGTACACCGCCGAACTGGAGCTGGAACTGGACGATGTGGAACTCGACGAGCTTTCGTTGGCAATCGACGACGGGGCCGGATTGATCTGGCGCAAGGTGCCGTGGTACTTGCGGTCCGGGTCACCCAGGGTGGTGAAGTACACCGGCATGCCCGCCTTGATCTTGACCACATCGGCTTCGGACACTTCGGCATTGACCGTCACCAGGTCCAGCCGCGCCAGCATCACGATGGTCGGTGCGGTCTGGTTGGCGTTGACGGTGCGGCCTTCCTCGGCCACCACCGCGACCACGGTGCCGTCCATCGGCGCGGTGATGCGGGTGTAGGCCAGGTTGGCGCGCGCGGTGCCCAGCTCGGTTTCGCGCCCCTTGATCTGCGCGTCGTACGACTGGATCTGCGCACGTGCGGTCTTCAGCTGGGCCTCTGCGGTGTCGTACTCGGCGCGCGAGGTGGCTTCGGCTTCCAGCATCTGCTTCTGCCGTGCGAATTCCAGCTCGGCCTCGCGCAGGCTGGCCTGCTGCACGGCGCGCTGTGCGCGCACCTGTTCCAGCGACGCCTCGGCGTTCTGCACCTGGTTCTGCTGGGTGGTGGCGTCGATTTCGGCGATCAGGTCGCCTTCCTTCACCGTGTCACCCAGCTGCACCTTCAATGACTTGATCTGGCCCGAGGCCTGCGCACCGACGCTGACCAGCTTGTAGGCGTCGATGACGCCGGTGGCTTCGACCGTCTGTTCCAGGTCGCCCCGGGTGACCGGGCTGGTGGCCAGCGTGGGAGCAGCCGGCTTGCGCAGCGTCCAGGCGACAATCCCGGCCACGACGAGGGCGGCGGCGATCAGCAGCAGCACGCGGCCGCGGCGGGTGGTAGGCAGGCGGGGCTTCACGATGGGGGCTCAACTCGGCAGGCCGACATGCGGCGTTGTCAGCATTGTGAAGAGCGCATCCGATGCGCTCAACGCACGGTGTGTAACTGCCTGTAACCCGCACCGGGGAAAAACATGTCGCTGTGTATCCAACGCAACGCTTGAAACACGACGATGCAAACCCGAGGATGCGGTTCAGCTCCCGACAGGGGATCATGGACGCATGGAGACCATACCCACGATGCAACGCCTGTTGATCGTCGACGACGACAATGACATCCGCCAGCTGCTGGCCGAACAGCTTGGCCGTGCCGGCTACCAGGTCAGCACCGCCAGCGACGGCCACGGCATGCGCCAGGTGCTCGACCGCGAGCACGTGGACCTGATCGTGCTGGACCTCAATCTGCCGCGCGAAGACGGACTCACCTTGTGCCGTGATCTGCGCGCGCGCTCCAGTACGCCGGTGATCATGCTCACCGCGCGCAGCGAGCCGATCGACCGCGTGCTGGGCCTGGAAATGGGCGCGGATGACTATCTGGGCAAGCCGTTCGAACCGCGCGAACTGCTGGCGCGGATCCGCAACGTGCTGCGCCGGACCGAGGCACTGCCGGCCAACCTGGAGCCGCTGGCCATCCGTCGCGCGCGCTTCTCGCAATGGACCTTCGACCTGGAGCACCGCCATCTGGTCGACCCGGACGGGCGTGTGGTGGTGCTGTCCGGGGCCGAGTTCCGCCTGCTGCGGGTGTTCGTCGGACACGCCAACAAGGTGTTGTCGTGCGAGCAGCTGGTGTCGCTCAGCCGCGGCCGCAACTACGAATCGCAGGACCGCGCCATCGACCTGCAGGTCAGCCGCCTGCGCAACAAGCTGGGCGGTGACGGCGGCAGCGATGGGCTGATCAAAACCGTGCGCAACGAAGGCTACGTGCTGGCAACGGCGGTCACCCTGGAATGAAACGTCTGCGCGGCTTCTTCGCCTCGATGGTGGGGCGTCTGTTCGTGATCCTGCTGCTGGGCATGAGCGTGGCCGCCATTGGCGCGACCATGCTGGCCGGTGCCAAGCGCCAGCAGGAGTTCGAGCGGCAGAACCTCAATCGCCTGGCCGACCGGCTGCAGGGCTTCGTCAACCTGCTTGACGGTGATCCGGAGCTGCGCGGCCGGCTGCTGCAGGTCGGTGGCCCGGCGGTGCGAAGCCTGCCGGAGGACGCGCGCCTGGGGCGCGAGGACACCGCTTTCATGGCGGTGCTGGAAGACCGCCCCGGCGCGGTCGCGCATGCCACGGTGCATTTCACCTCGTTCCGTTCCTGCCTGCCCAAGGCGCAGGAACTGCTGCCACCGCCGCCACCGCCGCAGGCACGGCGCAAGCCGCCGCATGAGCGCGATCCGGCCTTCATTCCGCCCAAGTGCCGGGCGGTGCAGTTGCCGCTGAGCGACGGCACCCAGCTGTCGCTGGCGCTGGAGTCGCCGGCGGTCGCCCACAACGGCATCCTGGCGGTGGACCCGCTGTTCCTGACCCTGCTGGTGCTGGCGATCGGCGTGCTGGCCTACGTGGTCGCGCGCATGGCCAGCGCACCGCTGCAGCGCTTGGCTGCGGCGGCCACCGCACTGGGCGACGACCTGCAGCGCGAACCGATGCCGGTGACCGGCCCGCTGGAGGTGCAGCGCGCTGCTGAGGCCTTCAACGCCATGCAGACCCGCCTGCAGCGCACGCTGGGCGAGCGCACCCAGATGCTGGCGGCGATCACCCACGACCTGCAGACCCCGGTGACCCGGTTGCGCCTGCGCCTGGAAAACGTGACCGACGACGCCCTGCGCGAGCGCCTGATCGGTGATCTGGCCGCCATGCAGGCGCTGATCCGTGAGGGCCTGGAGCTGGCCCGCAGCGCCGAGAGCGCCGAGCAGCGCGCCGCGCTGGACCTGGACTCGCTGCTGGAGAGCATTGTCGAGGACGCCGCCGAGGCCGGTGCCCAGGCAAGCTTCGAGCAGGGCAGCGGCGCGGTGCTGATGCTGCGCCCGCTGGCCATGCACCGGCTGTTCTCGAACCTGGTCGACAATGCGGTCAGCTACGGCCACAGCGCCCAGGTGCGGGTCGAGCAGGGCGCGGACGGGGTCACCGTACGGGTTCGAGACCAGGGCCCTGGACTGGCCGAGGACGAACTGGAGGCGGTGTTCGACCCGTTTGTGAGGCTGGAGACCTCGCGTTCGCGCGAAACCGGCGGGGCCGGACTGGGCCTGACCATTGCCCGCGCGCTGGCCGAAAAAGACGGCGCGCGGCTGGTGCTGCGCAACCACCCGCAGGGCGGGCTGGAGGCCGTAGTGCACTGGCCGGCACCGGCCTGGGCCTCGGCCCAGCGTCCGGGCTGAGATTCACGAAGCAAAGGGCCGCGGTTTTGCCTACTATTGGCAACCCCACGCCAGCATCTGCTGCATGAGTGCGCCCTTTGCCCACGGCTGCCCGCACCGCGTGACGTCTCGCTTCCGTCTTTCGCCCGGTTCGTGCGGATGACGGGAAGGGGGCGCGACACCCGGTGGCGGCCGGTACAACCCGACAGCCTCTGGCAGCGCCTGCTCACGGCGCTGCTGTTGGCGTGCCTGTGGTGTGGGCTGCCCGGGGTCGTTCTGGCCCAGGACGGGCCGCCGCCGCTGCGCGACTACGCCATCGACGTGTGGACCTCGCGCAACGGCCTGCCGCACAACTCGCTGCGCGATATCGCGCAGACCCCGGAAGGCCACCTCTGGTTCGCCACCTGGGAAGGTCTGGTGCGCTACAACGGCCTGGATTTCACCGTGTTCGACCGCAGCACCCGCCCGGGCCTGCGCGACAACGGGGTCGGCGCGCTGTACGTGGACCGCAACGGCGGGCTGTGGATCAGCGATTCGCGCGGCAATGTCACCCGGCGCAGCGCGGATGGACGCTGGCAGGTGTTCGAGCGCCGTCCTCCCGCACCGCAGGTGCTGATCCAGGCCATGCAGATGGACAGCCACGGCAAGCTCTGGCTGCTGTACGAGGGCAACGGCATCGGCACCCTGGCCCCGGATGGTCAGTTCCACTACGAAGCCCCGCCGCCCGGCGTGCCGATGGCGCTGAGCTTCACCAAGCTGGTGGTCGACGCACAGGACCGGGTCTGGGTGGGCACCCTGGACGGGTTGGTGGTGCGTGGCACCGACGGCGTGCTGCGGCGTGCGCCGGAAAGCTTCGGCCTGGGCCGTGGCCTGGTCTGGCCGTACCGGGCACCCGATGGGGTGCTGTGGATCGTGGCCGGCGACCGCATCTACCGCATGGTGGACGGGGTGCCGGAACTGCAGCACCAGCTCAGCGGCATCCAGCACATCACCGCCATGCTGCAGGACCGCCACGGTGATCTGTGGCTGGGTACCGAGAATCAGGGGCTGGTGCGCTTATCTCGGCACGGCCTGGAACGGTTGCCAGCCGGCTTGAACCTGCCCGGCGGCCGCGTGGTGAGCCTGCGCGAGGACGCCGAAGGCAGCATCTGGGTGGGGGCCAACGGTGGCCTGTACCGCCTTCGCGAAACGCTGTTCAGCAGTTTCACCGAGCGCGACGGACTCAGCGGCGACTACGTGCGCACCGTGCTGGAAGACCGTCAGCGGCAGCTCTGGGTGGGCAGCGCCAGCGGCCTGGACCGCCGTGACAGCCAGGGCGTGTTCCATCCGGTCGGGCTGCGCAACCGCGGTGGCAAGCCGCCGTCGGTGCTGAGCCTGGCCCAGGGCCGCAATGACGATCTGTGGGCGGGCACATTTGGCGACGGCATCTTCCAGCTGGATGCGCAGGGCCGCACGCTGCGCCAGTTTGGCGAAGCCCAGGGCGTGCCGGGCGGCAACATCCGGGCGATCGCTGTGGACCGCAATGGCGTGGTCTGGGCCGGCACCCAGAAGGGCGTGGCGCGGATCGAAGGCGAACGGGTCAGCGTGCCGACGGTAGCGGGGATGCCGACCGGCCTGATCACCGCGCTGGCGCATGACGGCGAGGGCGACCTGTGGATCGGCACCATTGAAGGCGTGCGCGTGCTGCGCGGCGACCACGTGCAGTCCATCGACCTCAGCGCGCTGGGCGGTGGCCGTAGCGTGTTCGGTTTCCAGCAGGTCGGCGATGCCATGTGGATCAGCACCGACCGTGGCCTGTACCGCTACCAGGACGACCGTCTGTCGCGGGTCGGGCTGGAGCAGGGCATGCCGGTGGATACGGTGTTCCAGCTGGTGCCCGACCGGGTCGGCAATGTGTGGATCAGCAGCAACCGCGGTGTGCTGCGCACCGATATGGCCATGCTCAATGCCGTGGCCGACGGTACCCAGCGCCGGCTCGAGGTCGAGCACTACAACGAAATCGACGGCATGGCCAATTCGCAGGCCAATGGCAGTTCCGGCCCGTCGGCGATCCTGCGTCAGGACGGCACCTTCTGGGTGGTCACCGCCGGCGGCCTGAGCACGGTGGATCCGCTGCGCCTGCAGCGTTTCCGCGAGCGCCTGGCGCCACCTGCGGTGATCGAGTCGGTGCTGGTCGACGGCGTACCGCTGCACTGGCAGGGCAGCAACCATAATGCGTTACCGGGCGGTGGCCGGCTGAGCATCAGCTACGTGGGCCTGAGCTACCTGATGTCCGAGCGCATCCGTTACCGCACCCGGCTGGACGGCCTCGACAGCGGCTGGATCGAGCGCGGCCAGCAGCGCAGCGTCGAATTCATCGGGCTGCCGCCGGGCGAGTACACGCTGCATGTGTCCGCCGCGCATCCGGGCGGTACCTGGAGCGGCAGCGAAGCGACCTGGTCGTTCACGGTCAAGCCGTTCCTGTGGCAGCGCCGCAGCGTGCAGA
>JAEXNZ010000513.1 GCA_023439425.1 Pseudomonadota bacterium | reverse complement strand
GCGGGTCACCATCGACGGCAGCAGCGTCAATCTGGATCCGCTGGAAAGCGCGGCGATGGACGTGGATCCCGGCGCGACCCACAAAGTGGAGAGCCACACCGCAGATGGACAGCTGATCGAGTCCTTCGACAGCGAGCGCATTTCTGGCCGCTCGCACTTCACCTACAACGTGGCGGGCGCAGCACCGCTGGTGGAATGGACGGCTGTCTACGGCAATGTGAAAGAGCAGGCCGAGCGCAAGCTGGGTGCGCAGCGCTGGCTGGCCACCAGTGCCGACTTCGTGCTGAAGACGCCGCCGGAAACGATCCAGACCAGTGAGTATGAGAGTGGCGGCACGCGCTCGGTGCTGTCGGCCGTGGGTGACGTGGCTCCACAGCATCAGACCAGCCTGGTCGACAACGACGAGCAGCGCAAAGCCATGATCCTCGCGCACGCGCGCTGGGATGCGTCGGAGTCGCGGCACCTGATCATGTGGCTCGGGATGGCGTCGACCTATCCGGACGCCCTGCAGAGCCTCATCGCCGAGCGGCTGAAGCGGAACGCTGAGGACATTGTCACCTTGCGCATGGAACAGGAGCTCAGCACCGGTGACGCGCACGCGACCACCTGCGCGCGCCAGCAGCAGGCGGCGGCGGCCAAGCCAGACGCTTCCGGGTTGGCGTATCTTGCCGTGCGCTGCACGGCCGACGGCCCGGCGCAGGATGAGGCCTTCCTCGCTGGGCACCGCCGCTGGCCGGAGCAACCCTGGTTCGCACTGGCGGCGGGTCACACGCTGGCCGCGCGCAATGATTGGACCGGTGCCAACGAGTTGCTGTCGAAGGCGGCCGCGGCACCGCAACTTGCCGAGGTAGCGTCCGTGGAGCTGGCCCGGGTCAAGCGCATGCTGGGCAGCAGCGCGCAGGAGCTGGCGTCGCTGGCTGAGCAGTCGTCGTTCGTGGCGCGCATGCTGGCGTTCGAAAGCGAAGAGGTGGTCGGCTCTCCCTTCGAGGCCTACCTGCAGCTCGACCGCGGCGAGTACGAGCGCGCGCTGGGCTTGGCACAGGCCGATGCTGAGCTGCTGTCCCGGATTGTTCCGCTGGTTGCGGCGTCCGAGGGTGCCCCCGGCGAATGGGCACAGAAGGCGCTGGCGATGCCGGTGGCGGACGACGTGGACTCCGATTCGGCATGGACCCTGTGGGCGCTGGCGCTGCCCCCCCGCCCCCACCAAGCGGCGGGGGGCGCGGGCGCGGCGCCACGGCCGCAACGACGCGGCGGGGCGCGAGAAGGTGCTGGCCACGGATGCCAACGAAGCCGCGCGCGTGGTCGCGTTTGTCGACGCAGTGCGCGCGAACGCGTCCGTGCAACAGGCCGAGGCCGCACTCGGCAACGTGAGCAGCACCAACCGTGGCTACGCCTATACCGTCGCCGCCGTGCTGCGGGGCAAGGAGTGCCCGCAAGCCTGGCGCGAAGGTGCCAAGCGACTGCTTTTCAGCTACGAACGCCCCCACCTGACGTAGAGCCACGCCCTGCGTGGCTGGCACTGAACCACCCCAGCACTGGCAGCCGATGTCCGCGATGATCAAGGGCATCGGCCACATATAGTCTCAAGAAGGGCAAGCGCAATGTTCATCCACTTTCCTGGCCAAGCGGGCCGCCTCGCGTTCAAAGCACCGCTTGAAATGTGCTGCAACTGCGGCACGGCGCAAGGACTTTCAATCGTCGACACGCCGCTGGTGAAGACGCGCTACCTGCTCCTTGCTGGAACAGAGATCACCTTTCAGATGGAGCTGCCCCACTGTAGCGCGTGCAGAAAAAGTGCCAAAAGGTTTCCCGCTGGCCTTGGCAAGAAGCTGCTGGTATCTGCAATGATTTTCGCAACGCTGATGCTTGTGGTGGCACTGGCCGGGGTCGACTTCGGTGGCCTCATCCCTGTGGAGTACCGACCCCACGCGGTTGGCGTGCTGTCTCTGGCGCTGTCCTTCGGCTTCTTCGCGCTTCGCCGGCCAAGGAAGCCTCAAACCAGCTACTCGCAATCGGTAACCCTGGCGGGCCTCAAGCAGAAGTTCTCCGGCGAGATAGTCAGCCTGACGCTGGGCTTTTCCAACGCTGTATATGCCGACAGGTTTTCAGCGGCCAATGCGGAGTTCGTTTCCGCCGGTGCGCTGAAGGTCGTGCGACGCCGATAATGCCCGACTTCCTTGCGGAAACTACAAGCCACGCGACGCAGCGAGACCTGCACTTGTGCTGCCCTAAACTGACCTCATCTCCACACCACCCCGCCCCGACATGCGATTGAAAGGACTTCTCGCCCGGCTGGGTATCGGCGGCCGCAGCCCTGCGCCCGCCGAGCCCCGGTTCATGAACATGCCGGACGGCGAGCTGGCCGATGCCGCACGCGCATCCCAGAGGACGCTGCGCCACTTCCGTGCGTTGCTCGCCTCCAACGAAGAGCCCGATGCATCACCCTTGGTCAAGACTTACATTGCCCACCCGGATGGCGGGGGAATGTGGCTCTGGCTGAGTGTTGATGCCACGGACGAATCAGGCTTCCACGCCCGCGTCTTTGAGGCACCCGCCAACTTCCCCGGCGTCATCCCGGGGTCCTGGCGCTTCATCTCTGATGAAGAGGTTGGAGATTGGGCGGTGATTTTCGATGGGGTCATGCACGGCGGCTACTCGCTGCGCCTGCAGCGAGGACGGCTGCCCGAGTCCGAGCGCGCTGCCTACGACGCCTACATCGGGGCACAGCGCTACGCGCCTCTTCCGGACCTGATGTGACCTTTGCCGGCGCATTCGCCACGTAACACGTACGTTCGCCATATGACACGTAGAGCCACGCCCTGCGTGGCTGGAATTCTCGGAGGCCCACAGCCGGGCAGAGCCCGCCTTTACGGATCCTGCCCGGTGGCGCGCTTGGCGGCTACGTCGTTCACCGGGAAGCTGACCGGAACCCGAGCCCGCATGGGCTTGCCATCCTTGACCGCGTGCTGGAAGTTCCAACCGGCAGCGGCCTCCATGGCCGCTTTGTCCAGGTCCGGCAATCCACTGGACTTCTCAAGCTCGACCTTCGAAATGGTGCCGTCGGCGCTGATGTCGACGATCAGCACCACGGTATGTAATTCGGGTTCATCGGCGCTGCCCGGTGTGAAGCTGGGCGGTGGGGGAGGCGGCTCCGTTCGCGGTGCCGGCGATGCGCCAGCAGACCCGGCAAACATCGCAATCATCACTCCCGCCATCAGGCACCGCAGCGCCTTGCCAATAGCCGAACCCCTGTGGAAATCCATGCGCCACGACCTTCCAATTGGCGTGTTGTGGGGCGATGTTAACGCAGTGGAGCCACGCCCTGCGTGGCTGCCCAGCCCACCCCGATATGCGACACCTCATGTAGGCTCGCTCGGCACCGTCTCGTTGGTCAGGGGGACCAGATTGCATGCTCTCAGCTTTGGAAACCAGGGTTCCACCGCCGCTGTTGCTGGCTGCGCTCGCGGCTATCGTGTGGTTCCTTCCTGGAACAGGATCATCGGTTGGTCACCTCGCGTTCGGGCTACCCGTCATCGTGCTGGGTCTTTCACTCAATGCGCTACCCAAGGTGTTGTTCCGTCGCGCAGGAACGACGGTCAATCCGCTGCGGCCAGAACTGTCCTCGGCCCTGATC
>JAEXNZ010000491.1 GCA_023439425.1 Pseudomonadota bacterium | reverse complement strand
ATTGTTACGTGCGCAGGACGATCGCGCCGATCGCCGGGCGCTTGCCCGGCGGGGCTTGGGATGCATCACGCCGTACCACGCAGGGCGTGGTACCTACGGATCCGTAGAGCCACGCCCTGCGTGGCTGTTTTTCACGCCCTCTCGGACTATTAGTATTTTTGCTAATTCCCGGTAGCATGTCGGTCTCAGCTCTTGATCTTTGCCTTCCCGACACTCCGACCATGTTCCGGCCCTCTGCCCCCGCCCAGCAGCCCTCGCCCCCCCAGGAGACCCCCTGATGGCCGCCGTGCAGGCGCTGGAAGACCTGCTGGCCAGTCGCCAGGTCTGGCGCGGGCAGCCGCGGGCGGTGCCGCAGGAAACCCCGGCCCACCCCACCGGCCACCCGGCGCTGGACGCACGCCTGCCTGGCGGTGGCTGGCCACCCGCCTCACTGTCCGAGGTGCTGCTGGCCGCGCCCGGCCAGGGCGAACTGGCGCTGGTGTGGCCGACCCTGGCGCGGTTGAGCCAGGAGCAGCAGACCGTGGTGTTGGTCGCCCCGCCCTACCTGCCGCATGCGCCGGCCTGGAGCCGCGCCGGGCTGGCACTGGGCCAACTGCAGGTGGTGCACGCTTCTCCGCGCGAAGCGCTGTGGGCGGCCGAACAATGCCTGCGCTCGGCGGCCTGCGCGGCGGTGCTGTGCTGGCCGCAGACCACCGACGACCGCGCCCTGCGCCGCCTGCAGGTCGCTGCCGAAAGCGGCCAGTGCCTGGGCATCGCCTTCCGCGACGCACGCTGGAGCCGCAACCCCTCCCCCGCGCCACTGCGTCTGCAACTGGACGACGGCCAGGTGCGGGTCCTCAAATGCCGCGGCGGCCAGGCACCGGCACAGCCGCTGCCGCTGGCCCGGGTGCAGTGAGGGCGCGCCGTGCACTGGGCCTGCCTGCTGCTGCCACAACTGGCGCTGGACGCTGCCCTGCGTCAACAGCCCGACCCGCGCGCGCCGCTGGTGCTGGTCACCGGCCCGATGCAGCGCCGGGTGCTGCATGCGGTCAGCCCAGGCGCGCGCCAGCTCGGCCTGCGCCGGGGCATGCTGCTGTCCGCCGCACAGGTGCTCACCCGCGACCTGCGCACGCTGGATTACGACCCGCGCGCCGAACAGGACACCCGCCAGTTGCTGGCCAGCTGGCTGTATGGCATCAGCTCGCAGGTCAGTCTAGCCTTTCCGCATGCGCTGGCGCTGGAAATCGGAGCCAGCCGCGCGCTGTTCGGCGACTGGCCGGCGATTGAACAGCGCCTGCGCGAGGGCCTGCAGGAACTGGGCTTCCGCCACCGCCTGGTGGCCGCGCCCAATCCGCATGCGGCCTGGGTGCTGACCGGCGTGCATGCTCGGTTGGGGGTGGATGCAGACACGCTGGAAGCGGCCCTGGCCGACATTCCGATCGAGCGCAGTGGCCTGCCTGCAGAGGCAGTCACAGTGCTGGCCCGCTCCGGCCTGCGCACCCTGGGCACCGCCTTCGCCCTGCCGCGCGAAAGCCTGGCGCGGCGTTTTCCGCCGCAGGTACTGACCCATCTGGATGCCCTGCGCGGGCTGCATGCCGCGCCGCTGTCGTACTTCCAGCCACCGGACCGCTTCGATGCGCGCATCGAGTTCGAGTACGAGATCGAATCCACCCAGGCGCTGCTGTTCCCGCTGCGCCGCCTGACCACCGACCTGGCCGCGTTCCTGTGCTCGCGCGATGGCGGCGTGCAGCAGTTCGACCTGTGGTTTGAACACGAACAGCACCCGGACACGCAGCTGCGCGTGGGCCTTCTGTCGCCCGAACGCGATGCCGGCGTGTTGTTCGACCTGGCCCGCAACCGCGTCGACCACCTGCAGCTGCCCGCCGGCAGCCGCGCCCTGCGCCTGCAGGCCACGCACCTGCCACCCTTCGTACCTGCCGCACGCGACCTGTTCGACCCGCGCCCGCAGCAGGCGATGCCGTGGGAACAACTGCGCGAACGGCTGCGCGCGCGGCTGGGCGACAACGCGGTGCAGAGCGTGGGACTACGCGCCGAACACCGCCCGGAACGCGCCAGCGGTGATGCCAGCGGTGCCCCCAAGGCCCCGCCGCCGTCGCTGCCGCTGCGCCCGGGCTGGCTGCTGCCGACCCCGCAACTGCTGCGCGACCCGGAGCTGCGCATTCTGTCCGGGCCGGAACGGATCGAGTCCGGCTGGTGGGACGAAGGCGACGTGCGCCGCGACTACTACGTGGTGGAAACCGGCACCGGCCAGCGTGGCTGGGCCTACACCGCTGCCGGCGCGCGGCATGGGCCGTTCATGCTGCATGGCTGGTTCGCATGAGCACCGACCTGCCCGACTACGCCGAGCTGCATTGTCTTTCGGCCTTCAGTTTCCAGCGCGGTGCCTCGATTGCCGACGAGCTGTTCGAGCGCGCCAAAGAACAGGGCTACCGCGCGCTGGCGATCACCGACGAGTGCTCGCTGGCCGGCATCGTACGCGCCTGGCAGGCGGCGAAGAAGCACGAACTGGCGCTGATCACCGGCGCTGAATTCCAGATCGAGAACGGCCCCAAAGTGGTGCTGCTGTGCACCGACCTGGCCGCCTATGCCGCGCTGTGCCAGCTGATCACCACCTGCCGCCGGCGCGCACCCAAGGGCCAGTACCAGTGCCTGCGCGAAGACTTCGACGCGCTGCCCGACGGTCTGCTGTGCCTGTGGCCGGCACGTACACCGGCCCCGGAAGACGCACGCTGGCTGCAGGCGCGTTTTCCGCACCGGCTGTGGCTGGCGGTGGAGCTGCACCGCGAAGCCGACGATGTGGAACGGCTGGAAGCCCTGCTGGAATTCGGCTACGCCCACGACATCCCGCTGGTGGCCAGCGGCGACGTGCACATGCATGTACGCCGCCGCCGAGCATTGCAGGACACCCTGACCGCGATCCGCCAGCACTGCACCATCGCCGATGCCGGCTGGCACCTGTTTCCCAACGGCGAACGCCACCTGCGCACGCGCCAGGCGCTGGCCGCGCTGTACCCGGCCGAACTGCTGGAAGAAACCCTGCGTATTGCCGCGCGCTGCACGTTTGATCTCAAACAGCTGCAGTACACCTATCCGCACGAACTGGTGCCGGCCGGCCACGACCCGGCCAGCTGGCTGCGCGCGCTGGTCGAAGAAGGCATCCGCTGGCGCTGGCCGGGCGGCACCTCGACCCGGCCGCGCGACCTGATCGAGCACGAACTGAAGCTGATCAACGGCAAGCAGTACGCCTCGTACTTCCTGACCGTGCACGACATCGTGCGCTTCGCGCGCAGCCAGCAGATCCTGTGCCAGGGCCGGGGTTCAGCCGCCAACTCGGTGGTGTGTTACGTGCTGGGCGTGACCGAGATCGACCCCAGTCATATGGAACTGCTGTTCGAGCGCTTCATTTCCGCCGAGCGCGACGAACCGCCGGACATCGACATCGATTTCGAGCACGAACGCCGCGAGGAAGTGCTGCAGTACGTGTTCAACCGCTACGGCCGCGAGCGTGCCGCACTCACTGCGGTGGCGATCAGCTACCGCGGCCGCAGCGCGGTGCGCGACGTGGCCCGCGTGCTCGGCCTGCCGCCGGACCAGGTCAACGAACTGGCCGCCTGCCTGGACCGCTGGAGCAGCCACGAACCGCTGCCCGAAGCGTTGCGCGAGCGCGGCTTCGACCCGGACACCCCGCTGATGCAGCGGGTGGTGGCGCTGACCGCCGAGCTGGTGGATTTCCCGCGCCACCTGTCCCAGCACCCGGGCGGTTTCGGGATTTCCGAACATCCGCTGTCCACGCTGGTGCCGGTGGAAAACGCCGCCATGAACAACCGCACGGTGATCCAGTGGGACAAGGACGACCTGGATGCCACCTGCCTGATGAAGGTCGACTGCCTGGCCCTGGGCATGCTCACTGCGGTGCGCAAATGCCTGGCGGTGCTGCAGGGGCGCGGCGTACGCACGACCGCGGGCGAGGTGCTGACCATGGCCCGCCTTCCCGCCGACGATGTGCCCACCTACGACATGATCTGCCGTGCCGACACCCTGGGGGTGTTCCAGATTGAATCGCGCGCGCAGATGGCGATGCTGCCGCGCATGCAGCCGCGCTGCTTCTACGACCTGGTGATTGAAGTGGCGATCGTGCGACCCGGGCCGATCCAGGGCGACATGGTGCATCCCTACCTCAACCGCCGGAAGCAGCTGAAGGAAAAGGGCATCGAAGAAATCGACTACCCGCCGGAACTGGAGAAGGTGTTCAAGCGCACCCTCGGCGTGCCGCTGTTCCAGGAACAGGTGATGCAGCTGGCGGTGGCCGCAGCCGGGTTCAGCCCCGGCCAAGCCGACGCGCTGCGCCGCTCGATGGCCGCCTGGAAACGCCACGGCGGGCTGGAACCGCACCGCGACAAGCTGCTGGCCGGCATGGCCGAGCGCGGCTACAGCCGTGAGTACGGCGAACGCCTGTTCGAGCAGATCAAGGGTTTCGGCAGCTACGGTTTCCCGGAAAGCCACGCGGCCAGTTTCGCGCTGATCACCTATGTGAGCTGCTGGCTGAAATGCCACCATCCGGCTGCGTTTGCGGCCAGCCTGATCAACAGCCAGCCGCTGGGGTTCTACACGCCTGACCAGATCCTGCAGGACGCGCGCCGGCATGGCGTGGCGGTGCTGCCGGTGGATGTGCGCCACAGCGACTGGGACTGCACGCTGACGCCGGACCCGGACAGTCCCGGCATCCGCCTCGGCCTGCGCATGATCGACGGTTTCAGCGAGACGATGGCGCTGGCGGTGATGCAGGCGCGTGCGCGTGGGGCGTTCGACAGCGTGGCCGACCTCAGCCAGCGTGCGCGGCTGGACCGCCGGCATCAGGGCCTGCTGGCCGACGCCGGCGCGTTGAAAGGCCTGAGTGGGCACCGGCACCGTGCGCGCTGGGATGTGTCCGGGGTGGAGAAACCGCTGCCGCTGTTCGACAGCGTGCGCGCCACCGACGAAGCCGAGGTCGCGCTGCCCGCCCCGAGTGCGTTCGAGGACATGCAGGCCGACTACAACAGCACCGGCACCACCCTGGGCCGGCATATGGTGTCGTTCATCCGCCCGCTGCTGGAGCAGCGCCGCTGCCAGCGCTCGGACCAGCTGGCACAGCTGCCACACGGGCGCAGCGTGCGCTTTGCCGGGCTGGTGCGCATGCGCCAGCGCCCGCAGACCGCCAGCGGCGTGACCTTTTTGACGCTGGAAGACGAGTGCGGCATGGTCAATGCCGTGGTCTGGCGACGCACCGCCGACCGCCAGCACCGGGTGCTGGTGGAAGCCCGGCTGATGCAGATCGATGGCCGGCTGGAACGGGTGGACGGCGTGCAGCATCTGATCGTGCAGCGCATGCACAATATTGATGAATTGATTGCCGGGGTACGCACGTCCAGCCGCGATTTCCATTGACGGCCTGTGACCTGCTTCACGCAAACGACCCGATTCGGACTTTTCTGACTGGTGTCATAAACCCGCAATCGGGTATTGTCGCTGCCATTCCAAGGATCCGGAGCCGCCTGTGTCGCGCGCACTCACTCTCACCACGCTGGTGGTATCCAGTCTTGCCCTTGTCGTTTCGGGGTGGACCGCCATCAAGCTGCACCAGAGCCAGTCCGACCAGCGCGTCATCACCGCACGCGGGCTGGTCATCCAGGACGCCAACGGCCAGGCCCGGGTCATTCTGGGCGCACCGGTGCCCGACCCGGTCAGCCAGGGGGTCACCCAGGGGCCGCGTGCTTCTCCGCTGTCCGGCCTGATCCTGCTCGGGGCCGACGGCTCTGAACGTGGCGGCTATGGCACCGCCGATGTCGGCGACGAAGCCGTACTCACCCTCGACGACGCCCGCGGCACCACGGAAGTCTTCAAGGTCACCGCCAACCCCGATCGCGGGGCCACCCTGGTGGTGAAGCACCAGAACAACACCGGGGCCATGCTGAGTTCCTGGCAGGGCAAACCGGAACTGATCTTCCTCAGCGACAACGGCCAGTCGCATTACGTCCGCCCGGGGTCGCAGGCCGCGCCGTAATCCGACCTTCGGTCGGCCCACGGCGCTGCGCCCCACAATTTGCTTCGCAAACCGTGGGCCCCATTGCATGCCACCAGACCCCCGCCGCTTCGCGGCCGCCCCCAGACTCAGGGGGCTGTCCTCCATCCGGGTTCGCGCAAAATGCTGCTGATGTTGCTTTGGTAGCGTCGGTCGACAGACGACGGCCGTGAACGGTGCCACGCCCGGTAACGCATGGAAACAATCGAACCGCGCGCCCACCCGCATGCGAAAATACGGACACATCCGCACCCGGTTCCGCCCGTGTCCATCGCCCCGCCCGTCTGGCCGCAGGCCAGCACCGTTGACGACTTCCGCCACAATCTGGACGCCGTGCATGCGCGCATTGCCGCCGCCTGCGCCCGCGCCGGCCGCGATCCGCACAGCGTGCGCTTGTTGCCGGTCAGCAAAACCGTCGACGAAGCGCGCCTGCGGCTGGCCTGGCAGGCCGGCTGCACCGAACTGGGCGAAAACAAGGTGCAGGAAGCCAAGGCCAAAGCCGAGGCAATGGCCGACCTTGGCATCCGCTGGTCGGTGATTGGCCACCTGCAGACCAACAAGGCGCGCGACGTGGCCCGCTTCGCCAGCGAGTTCCAGGCCCTGGACAGCCTGCGCGTGGCCCAGGCCCTGGACCAGCGTCTGGAACTGGAACAACGTCAGCTGGATGTGTTCGTGCAGGTCAACACCTCCGGGGAAGCCAGCAAGTACGGGCTGGATCCCATCGAGGTGGCTGACTTCGTGCAGCAGCTGCCGGCCTTCCAGAACCTGCGCGTGCGCGGGCTGATGACCCTGGCGCTGTTCTCACCGGATCCCGAACAGGTGCGCCCCTGCTTCGTGCGCCTGCGCGAACTGCGTGAGCGCCTGCAGCCCACCCTGCCCGCCGGCATCAGCCTGGATGAACTGTCGATGGGCATGTCCGGCGATTTCGAGATCGCCATCGAGGAAGGCGCGACCGTGGTGCGCGTGGGCCAGGCGATCTTTGGGGCGCGAGCTACGCCGGATAGTCACTATTGGCCGTCAACGCACGCTGGGCAATAATTACGGTTGCGCAGCGAAGGGCTGTAAGCACCCTCGCGTAAATCGAGCGCTGACGTACTCCATTACGATACTCAAGGGGAAATTGATGAGGTCAACTGCTCTGGCCATCTGCGTTGCGATTACGGTTTCCGCGTGTGCAACCAAGCCGATCAATACCAGCACCGCGCGCTCCACACCAGAAGACCGGATCTACGCACCGGAGCTGGTGATTCCAAGCCCCGACAAAGTCCAGCTGATTGTTGCGCGCGATGCCGGTGCCATGGGCAGCGCCTGTATGACCGCCGTGTATCTCAATGGCGAGAAGGTATCCACCATCGACAACGCGGAAAAGGTTACGTTTTACGTGACACCAGGACGCCACATCCTGGGGACGGGCCCCAACCCGGATGGAACCGGACTTTGCCGTTTTGGAGCCGAACGTGCTCGACGGGAAACGGAGATCATTGCCGAGCCGGGGAAGCCGTTGAAGTATCGTCTGGCCCTCAGCGCTCAGGGTGAGATATCAGTGATGCCAACGGCATTCTGATCAATATCCTCATGTAGCAATATCAGCCTCAAGGAAGACCCATGCCCGACGTAGAGGCGGTAAACCTCTTTTATGTCCTGTTCTTGCTGACATCAAGCGTCATAGTTCTTGTTCTGCAGGCCGTAGCTCACCGGCGGCACCGCCACGTAGGCTTTCTCGTGCTGGCCATCTCGACGATAGTCGTTATGACAAGCTTGGTGGTTGCTCTGCCGCTCTATTTGACGCGCCAGTCCGAGGAGCTCTGGGTTGCCAATACTCTTCTTTACATTGCGCTTGGGTCTGCAGGCACGACGCTGGGAATAGCAGGCACAGTGCTGCTGTTCCGCTCCTATCGACACCTTGCCGAAGAGAACAGACGTACTAGTGCGCGAATTTTGCAGTTGGAGGCCCAACTGGCAAAGCTCCACGAAGGTATGCCGGATCTGCCGACCTCGCTCCTGCCGAAATGACGCATGCAAAGCAGCCGGGCAAGCCCGGCTCTACGCGGGTGACGTTCAATCGTGGAGATCGACGGACGCAAGCATGGTGTCGGCGTGGGCCTTGGCTTGTGCCATGACCCATTCGCGGAATGCGAGGAACCCCTGATGCGTGGCAGAACGCGCGGGATACACCAGCCAGTGCGACCAGCGCGTTTTCAAACGATGCGGTGACAATGCAATCAACTGCCCTGACTGCAGCAGCAGCTGCGCCCGGGTCACCCGCCCCAATGCCACGCCAATGCCATCCAGCGCGGCACGATGGTGTGATTCGGAATCGTTGAGCATGGCGACATAACGGCTCGGTGCACGCTCGCCAGTCAGCGCAAACCAGCGCTGCCATTCCCCGTCCGGATCACCCAGCAATGGCCATCGCGAAAGCGCCAGCGCCTCCACCCCGCCCATCCGCGCCACCAGCGCCGGGCTGGCCATCGGCACCAGCCAGTCGTCGAACAAGGGCTCGGCCGTCACTCCCGGCCATTGCCCGGCCCCCACGCGCAGTGCCGCATCCACCTGCAGCTGCCGCTCGAAATCGGTCAGCCGCTCGGTCGATTCCAGATTGATCTCGATCTGCGGATACGCGGCCACGAACTGGCCCAGGCGCGGCACCAGCCAGTTCGACGCCATCGATGGCACCGCACTGACCGTCAGCACCCGATCATGCCGTGCGGCGAACGGCTGGAACGCCTCGCCAATTGCATCCAGATGCGGCCCCACCTGCTCCAGCAGGCGCTGACCTTCCGGGGTCAGCCGCACCCCGCGTGCCTGCCGCAGCAGCAGCGGGTAGCCCAGGCGCTGCTCCAGTTGGCGCATCTGGTGGCTGAGCGCGCTCACGGTCAGGTTCATCGATTCGGCGGCCCGGGTCAGGTTGCCCAGGCGCGCCGCGACCACGAAATTGTGCAGCGCCTGCAAGGGCATCCGGGACATTGAGGCTTGAATCCTGTTCAAGTCGAAGTTGCGGAAATGTCGCTTTTCCGGTGCCGATGGTGCGCTCAAGATGACGGCCATTCAAGCCTTGAGGTGACGCCATGAACATCTACGAAGGGTTGTTGTTCCTGCACGGGCACGTGGCCAGCGCGGAGCTGGCGCGGCAGCTGGTCGAAGTCGAAGTCGAATCGCCGGATCAGCCCTTGATGCATGAGACCAACGAGAAGACCCGCTGTTCTGCATCCGAAACGCGCGCACCAGCGAGGGAGGCCGTCGGGTAGCCC
>JAEXNZ010000411.1 GCA_023439425.1 Pseudomonadota bacterium | reverse complement strand
CAACCACGCATACGCGTCAGCGCGACGGGTCGCGCTCCGGGCTCGGTCGCTTGGCCAGCTTGCGCTGCAACGAACGCCGGTGCATGCCCAGCAAC
Source organism: Pseudomonadota bacterium (assembly GCA_023439425.1). Taxonomy (GTDB): domain Bacteria; phylum Pseudomonadota; class Gammaproteobacteria; order Xanthomonadales; family Xanthomonadaceae; genus Stenotrophomonas. Next base: position 5,387 of record JAEXNZ010000411.1, on the reverse strand, counting down.
CGCGCGGCGGCCGACACATTGCCGCCGGTTTCATGCATCGCCTGCTGGATGTGTTCCCACTGCAGGCGGCTGATCGGGGTCATCGCATCCGGCGGTTCCATCTCGCCGTCATCGGCCGGGCCGTCGTCTTCCTCGCCCAGTGCGCGCAGGATCATCGGCACCGTTGCCGGCTTGGGCAGGTAGTCGTCCGCGCCCAGCTTGATCGCTTCTACCGCGGTGGCAATGCTGGCGTAGCCGGTCACCAGCAGAATGCGCATGTCCTCGCGCAGTGCGCGCAGCGGCTGGATCAATGCCAGCCCGGATTCCGAGCCCAGCTTCAGGTCGATCAGCGCGAACGCCGGCGGCTGCTGGCGGGCCAGCACCAGTGCCGAGGCGATGTCGCTGGCGATCATGGTTTCCAGCCCTTTGCGGGCGAGGCTGCGCTGCAGCGTCCGCAGGTACAGGTCATCGTCGTCGACCAGCAGGCCGTGGGTGGCAGAGGGGGGAGGGGTGATCATGCTGAAGTCTCCTGGGCGGCCAGGGGCAGGCGGAAGCCGACGCGGGTGCCGGCACCATTGGCCGGTCGCATCCACAGCTCGCCGTCCAGGCGCTCGATGGTGGCATGGGAAAGGGCCAGGCCCACGCCCATGCCCTGGGTTTTACCGCTGTTGAACAAGGTGCCGGGCAACACCGCCTGGCGCGCGTCGAAGCCGCGCCCGTAGTCGCGCACCTCACCAATCAGATCGTCGCCTTCGATGCGCAGGCTAAGGTCCACCTGCGGCCGCTGCGCCTGCTCGCCGGCGTCGGCGGCGTTGTTCAGCAGCACCATCAGCAGGTGGCCGATGCCCGGGTCCAGCGGCAGTTGCAGCGGCGCATCATCGTTGCGGACCAGGGTGATGGTCGGGCGCACCAGTCGCCACTGCTCGAGCACCTGTGGCAGGGTCACGGTGTCACGGCCCGGGTGCTGCCCGGCGGCGGGGCGGGCAAGCGCCAGCACCCGCTCGCGACATTGCACCAGCAGCTCGCGCAGGGTGTCCACGTCCTCGCGGACTTCGGCGTTGTCGCTCTGCTCGGCGATGTCGTCAGCCAGCAGGGTCATGGTCGCCAGCGGCGTGGTCAGTTCATGCGCGACTGAAGCCGCATGGGTGGCCAGCGCCACGATGCCCTCGTTGCGCACGAAGCGCTCGCGCAACAGCGACAGTTCGTGTTCGCGCCGACGCAGCGCGATCGCCAGGCGGGTGGAGAAGGCCAGCACCACGGCGGCCGACAGCAGGAAGTTGGCCACCACGCCCCACTGGTGCAGGTCCATCGCGTTGAAGTAGCCGTCCGGCAAGGGCAGTCCGAACACGCCGCTGACCGCGTAGCCGATCAGGCAGGTCGCCGCCACCGCCAGGGTCCAGCGGGCGGGCAGGGCCAGCGCCGCCAGCGCGATCAGGATCAGGAACAGCGAGCCGAACGGGTTGGCCACGCCGCCGCTCCAGCCCACCATCCAGGTCAGCACGGTCACATCCACCAGAATGTGGCAGAACGCGGTCACCGGTGCCGTGTTGTCCTCGTCGCGGACCCGCAACTGGGCGTACACGTTGAACAGCGCCAGCGCGACTACGCCCGCCCACAGCGGCTTCTGCGGAAGTTCCAGCCCCAGCACCCAGGTCGCGACCAGAATGGTGGCGGCCTGGCCGGCCACGGCCAGCCAGCGCAGGCTGCACAGGGTGCGTAGGAAAGGGGCGTCGGTACCGGTCATGGGTGTCCATCGTATGCGCTGGCGCGCCGCACCGCCTGCGACAATCGGCCGCATCGCGCCCGGATGCCCGCCGACGCATGAATGGGGGTGCGCCATTGCGCCGTGGCAGAGCGTAAAATGGGGCATGCACGACGCCGTCTCCAAACCGACCGAACCCTCTGATTCCACCGTCTGGTCCCGCCGCCAGACCCAGGCCGTGTCCATCGGCGGGGTCGTCGTGGGCGGGGGACGCCCGGTGGTGGTGCAGTCGATGACCAACACCGACACCGCCGACGTCGCCTCCAGCGTGAAGCAGGTCGCCGAGTTGTGGCGGGCCGGTTCGGAAATGGTGCGGCTGACCGTCAACAATCCCGAATCGGCTGCCGCCATTCCGCGCATCGTGGAAAAGCTGCAGATGATGGGCATCGACGTGCCGCTGATCGGCGACTTCCATTACAACGGCCACCAGCTGCTGACCCAGGAACCGGCCTGCGCCGAAGCCCTGGCCAAGTACCGCATCAACCCGGGCAACGTCGGCTTCGGCAAGAAGAAGGACACCCAGTTCGCGCAGCTGATCGAGTTCGCCATCCGCTACAACAAGCCGGTGCGGATCGGGGCGAACTGGGGTTCGCTGGACCAGTCGCTGGCCGCGCGCCTGATGGACGAGAACAACGAACGCGAAAAGCCCTGGGACGCCGGCCGTGTGCTGCGCGAAGCGCTGATCCGTTCCGCACTGGATTCGGCACACACCGCCGTTGACCTTGGCCTGCCGCGCGACCGCATTGTGCTGTCGGCCAAGGTCAGTGGTGTGCAGGAACTGATCGCGGTGTACCGCGACCTGGCCCAGCGTTCGGATTTCGCCCTGCACCTGGGCCTGACCGAAGCCGGCATCGGCAGCAAGGGCATTGTCGCTTCGTCGGCGGCGCTGGCGGTGCTGTTGCAGGAAGGCATCGGTGACACCATCCGCATCTCGCTGACCCCCGAACCCGGGCAGTCGCGCACCCAGGAAGTGATCGTCGCGCAGGAACTGCTGCAGACCACCGGGCAGCGCGCTTTCACCCCGCTGGTCACCGCATGCCCCGGCTGCGGTCGTACCACCTCCGAGTTCTTCCAGGAGCTGGCGAAAGTGGTACAGAACCACGTGCGCGAAAAGATGCCGCTGTGGAAGGTGCATCACCCGGGCGCGGAAAACATGACCCTGGCGGTGATGGGCTGCGTGGTGAATGGCCCCGGTGAGTCACGGCACGCCAACATCGGCATCTCGCTGCCCGGCACCGGCGAAGCGCCGTCTGCACCGGTCTTCGTTGATGGTGAGAAGTCGGTCACACTTCGCGGCGAGAACATCGCCCAGGACTTCGTGACCCTGATCGACGAATACGTCGAACGAAAGTATGTCCGAAGCGCAGGATAAGCCGCCCGTTCTGGGCATGCCGGAAGCGGCGTCCGGTGTGCGCCACTGGCTGGCCCACAACGCGTGGCGCTTCGTGCTGCTGTTCGTCGGTGTGCTGCTGCCGCTGGCGGCGTTCGTGGAACTGGCCGATGAAGTGCATGAATTCGAAGAGTTCCACTTCGATGCGCCGTTGCTGTGGAAGATGCACGCGGTCTCCACCCCGTGGCTGGACAGCTTCTTCGTATTCATTTCGAAGATCGGCTACCAGTGGGGCGTGATTCCCGGCGATATCCTCATCGTGCTGGCGCTGCTCGGCTTCCGCCGCTGGCGCGAGGCGGCCTTCGCCGCCATCAGTTTCATCGGCTCGGCCCTGCTCAACCTGGGCAGCAAGCAGTTCTTCCAGCGTGATCGCCCCAGTCTGTGGGAATCGATCGCCCCGGAAAGCACCTACAGCTTCCCCAGTGGCCACGCAATGGGCTCGGCCACCCTGGCCGCCGTCGTCATCCTGCTGGCGTGGAACACCCGCTGGCGCGGGCCGGTACTGGTGGCCGGGGTGACCTTCGCCGGTCTGGTCAGCCTGTCGCGGGTGTATCTGGGCGTGCATTACCCCTCTGACATCCTCGGCGGATGGTGTGCCGCGCTGGTTTGGGTGGTAGGGTGCTTTCTGGTGATGTTCCGCCGCCGCCATCCCTGGCGTCGGCGCACAGGTTCCACCCGGGGAGCGGGTGGGCCGGAAACGGCATGATCGAGGGGCCGATTTCACAGGCTGTGATGGCCCTGGTTCAAGCGTCGCGCGAACGCCGCAAGGCTTAGTGGCGCAGACGTTGCAAGGGGATGTGTGGTGAGCTCTGGCGGGTACGGGCGGGGAGCCTGTTTCCTTGTTATCGCAATATCGCGCGGCTAGGCTTGCCCCGAACGCAGTAGATGAACAAGGGTGCGTAGATGACGATTCGAGTGTATCTGGTGGACGATCACGCGCTGGTGCGAACCGGCATGAAGATGATTCTGTCCAATGAGACCGACATCGAAGTGGTCGGCGAAGCCGAGTCTGGTGAAGATGCACTGCCGGACATCCGTCAGCTGCGCCCCGACGTGGTGCTGTGCGACCTGCACCTGCCCGGCGTCAGTGGCATGGAGGTCACCGAACGGGTGATCCGCGGCGACCACGGCACCCGCGTCGTCATCGTCTCCGTACTCGAAGACGGCCCCATGCCCAAGCGCCTTCTTGAAGCCGGTGCCTCCGGTTACATCGGCAAGGCCTGCGATGCCCAGGAGCTGCTGCGCGCCGTGCGCGACGCCGCATTGGGCCGCCGTTACCTCGGCAGCAGCATCGCCCAGAACATCGCCCTCGCCAACGTCGAAGGCAGCCAGTCGCCGTTCGACACCCTGTCACCGCGCGAGCTGGAAGTCGCCCTGCTGCTCACCCAGGGCCTGCGCCAGGAAGACATCGCCAAGCGCCTCAGCCTGAGCGCCAAAACGGTCAACACCCACAAGGCCCGTCTGTTCGAGAAGATGGGCATCCAGGACAACATCGCCCTGGCTCGCATGGCGAGCCAGTACGGATTGGTGGATCCCGCGCAGACGTTGTGATCGACGCTTAACGTGTGCGGACGCGGCTGACGATCTGTGCCGCTGCGGCTGCGCTGGCTTTTACTTTGTCCCATTCGCCGTTCTTGATCCAATCGCCCGGCACCATCCACGAGCCGCCGATGCAGACCACGTTCTTCTGCTCCAGATACTCGGCTGCCGTCGTTTCAGTAATCCCGCCGGTCGGGCACAACTTCAGGTCCGGAATCGGACCCGCCAGTCCCTTGATCATCGCCAGCCCGCCCACCGCCGACGCCGGGAACAACTTGCACACCCGGAAGCCGCGCGCGTAGAGCGCCAGCAGTTCGGTCGGCGAGGCCGCACCCGGCACCACCGGCAGCGGGGCCGCCGCCAGCGCATCGGCCATGTGCGCCGGCGTACCCGGCGTCACCAGGAAATCCGCGCCCGCATCAATCGCCTGCTGCATCTGTTCCACCGTCAGCACCGTGCCCGCACCCACCACCACATCCGGAAGTTCGCGCTTCAGCATCGCCAGTGCTTCCATCGCCACCGGCGTGCGCAGCGTCAGTTCAATCGCCGGCAGGCCGCCTTCCAGCAGCGCCGCGCTGACCGCGCGCGCCTGGTCGAGGGTGTGCACGGTGACCACCGGCAGAATGCCGGCGGCGTGGAGCAGGGATTCAGCGCGTTGTTGATGTGCGGCAATGGTCATGAAGAAGTATTCCGTCATTGTGCGAGGCCAGACATGGC
>JAEXNZ010000351.1 GCA_023439425.1 Pseudomonadota bacterium | reverse complement strand
CCGATCGTGCTGACCGCGCTGGCGGCAGTGCTGGCGATGATTCCGCTGTCGCGCAGTGCGTTCTACGGCTCGATGGCGATTTCGATCATGGGTGGCCTGATCGTCGGCACCGTGCTGACCCTGGTGTTCCTGCCGGCGCTGTACGCGGCCTGGTTCCGGGTGAAACCCAGCGAGGCGGAATGATGACGCGCCCAGGTCACGACCAACGGTCGTGACCTGCCGGTAGGTACCGACCGTTGGTCGGTACCTCCTGTCATCCCAACCGCGCCAACACCGCCTCGGTTGCCTGCGCGGTACTCACCGCATTGCCCTTCGCAGCCAGATCCGCGGTAAACACCCCATCATCCAACGCCGAATGCACCGCGGCTTCGACCGCAGCCGCCTCTGCCTCCAACCCCAGCGAATGCCGCAACAACATCGCGGCACTGAAGATGGTGGCGTACGGATTGGCGACGCCTTTGCCGGCGATATCCGGCGCAGACCCGTGAATCGGCTCATAGATGCCAACGGCACCCGGCTCACCGAGTGACGCCGACGGCAGCAGCCCCAACGACCCGGCCAGCATCGAGGCCTCGTCGGTCAGGATGTCGCCGAACATGTTCTCGGTCACGATCACGTCGTACTCGCGCGGCTTGGCCAGCAGGTGCATGGCCATGGAATCCACCAGCTGGTGCTCCAGTGCCACATCGGGGAATTCCTCACGACCGATCCGCGCGGCGACATCGCGCCACAGGCGCGAGGTTTCCAGCACGTTGGCCTTGTCCACCGACGTGACCTTGCCACGGCGCTGTCGGGCGAGGGTGAAGGCGCTGCGCAGCACGCGCTCGATTTCGGTCACGGTGTAACGGCACAGGTCGCTGGCGCTGGCGGCGTCGCGGGTCTTGTCGCCGAAATAGATGCCGCCGGTGAGTTCGCGCACCACCACGAAGTCCACGTCCTTGAGCAGCTCGGCCTTGATCGGCGAAGCGCCCAGTGCCGCTTCATGGGTGCGCACCGGGCGCAGGTTGGCATACAGCCCCAGCGCCTTGCGGATCGCCAGCAGGCCCTGTTCCGGGCGAACTTTTGCATTCGGGTCGGACCACTTCGGCCCGCCCACCGCGCCAAGCAGCACGGCCTGGGCGGACTGGCAGGCGGCCAGGGTGCTGGCGGGCAGGGGCTCGCCGTGACGGTCGATGGCAATGCCGCCGATGTCGTGCTCGCTGAAGGTGAAGCTGTGGCTGAAGCGTTCGGCAATGGACTTCAGAACGGCAACAGCGGCGGCGGCGACTTCGGGGCCGATGCCATCACCGGGCAGTACAACAATCTCAGCGTGCATGCTCACTCTCGTAACGTTCGATTTCAGGGACACGGCCCAACAGGTACCCCAACTGGTCCACGCCTTCCAGCAGGCAGGTCTGCGAGAAGCCGTCCAGCGGGAAGGAGAAGACCCGGCCATCTGGGGTGCGCAGCTCGCGCGCAGCGACATCGATGGTCAGCTCGTCGTCGGGCCGCTGCATCAGCGACTGTACATCGGCTTCGGCCAGCACGATCGGCAGCAGGCCATTCTTCAGCGAGTTGCCGCGGAAGATATCGGCGATCTCGCTGCTGACAATCGCACGCAGGCCCAGGTCGGTCAGCGCCCACGGTGCATGCTCGCGCGAGGAGCCACAGCCGAAGTTGCGCCCGGCCAGCAGGATGCTGCGGCCGGCATTGTGCGGCTGGTTGAACGGGAAGTCGGCTACCGGGCTGCCGTCGGCCTGCCAGCGCCAGTCATTGAAGGCGTTGCGGCCAAGCCCGGCGCGTTCGGTGGTGGACAGGAACCGCGCCGGAATGATCTGATCGGTGTCGATGTTGGTCTGGCGCAGCACCACGCTGGCCGAGGTCAGGGTACGGAAGCCGCTCATTACGCGACCTCCTGCGCGAACAGCTCGCGGGTATCGGCGACCTTGCCATTCACCGCGGCCCAGGCGGCGGTCATTGGCGAGGCCAGCAGGGTGCGCGAGCCGGGGCCCTGGCGGCCCTCGAAGTTGCGGTTGCTGGTGCTCACTGCCAGCTGGCCGGGGGCGACCAGGTCGCCGTTCATGGCAATGCACATCGAGCAGCCGGGTTCGCGCCATTCCGCGCCGGCCTCACGCACGATCACGTCGATGCCTTCGGCTTCGGCTTCGCGCTTGACGATCTCCGAGCCGGGCACCACCAGCATGCGCACGCCGCTGGCGACGTGGCGACCGCGCAGCACCTCTGCCACTTCACGCATGTCGCTCAGGCGGCCGTTGGTGCAGGAGCCGACGAAGACCACGTCGACCGGGGTACCGGCGAGGGTCTGGCCGGCATGGAACTGCATGTAGTCCAGGCCCTTCTGGTCGGCGGCGTCGTTGGCAGCCGGGATCGGCCGGTCCACCGCCAGCGCGGTGCCGGGGTGGGTGCCCCAGGTCAGGGTGGGGTGGATGTCGGCGGCATTGATATGCACTTCGCTGTCGAAGCGCGCGCCGACATCGCTGCGCAGCTGCGACCAGCCGGCCACGGCGGCATCGAATTCGGCACCCTTGGGTCCACGCGGAGTGGCCGCGACCCAGTCGAAGGTGACCTGGTCGGGCGCGACCATGCCGGCACGGGCACCGGCTTCAATGGACATGTTGCACAGGGTCATGCGCTGTTCCATGTCCATCGCCTCAATGGTGCTGCCACGGAACTCCAGCACGTGACCGGTGCCACCGTTGACGCCGATCACGCCGATGATGTGCAGCACCACGTCCTTGGCTCCTACGCCGCGCGGCAGCGGGCCGTCCACGGTGATCGCCATGGTTTTCGCTTTCCGCTGCAGCAGGCACTGGGTGGCCAGCACATGGCCGACTTCACTGGTGCCGATGCCGAACGCCAAGGAGCCGAATGCACCGTGGGTGGAGGTGTGGCTGTCGCCGCAGACGATGGTCATGCCGGGCTGGGTGAAGCCCTGCTCGGGGGCGATCACATGCACGATGCCGCGGTTGGCCGACTGCATGTCAAACAGCTCGATGCCGTACTCGGCGCAGTTGCGCGCGAGGGTTTCGACCTGCGCCTCGGAGGCGGCGCTGGCGTAGGGCAGGCTGCCGTCGCTGCGGGCCGGCAGGGTCGGGGTGGAGTGATCCATGGTGGCCTTGGTGCGGTCCGGGCGGCGCGGAGCCAGCCCGCGCTCGCGCAGCTCGGTGAAGGCCTGCGGTGAGGTCACTTCATGGATCAGGTGCAGGTCGATGTACAGCACGGCGGGCGCGCTGTCCGATTCGGGCACGACCACGTGGGCGTCCCACAGTTTGTCGTACAGGGTGCGGGGTGCTGGGTTCATGGGCTCGTTCATCTGGAGCGTGGCCTTGCAGGAATGGGGGTCAGGCAGCGGCGGTGGCGGCGGGCTGTTCGGCCGTGGCCTGGCGCTGGCGCAGCAGGCGGTTGGCCACATCCAGCCAAGCCAGCGCGGACGCCTCGATGATGTCACGGCTGGTGCCGGTGCCTTCGTACTCCACACCCTCATGGCGCACGCTCAGGTTGGCCTCGCCGCGCGCGTCGGCCCCGATGCCCACGCTATGCACGTGGTAGCTGTCCAGGTGCAGCTGCACGCCGGTGGCGGCCGACAGCGCGCCGAACAGCGCATCCACCGGACCGTCGCCCTGCGCGGTTTCGGCCACGCGGTTGCCGTCCGGGTCGGACAGTTCGACCAGTGCATTGGCGCGGCTGCCGACATCGCTGATGGTCATCGAGGCCAAGCGGTAGCCGTTCTGGTTGCTGCTGCCCTGCATCAGCGCCTGCAGGTCGGCGTCGGTGACCACGCGCTGCTGCTCGCACAGGGCCTTGAACTGCTCGAAAACCAGCTTCAGCTCTTCCTCTTCCAGCCAGAAGCCCAGTGCACGCAGGCGGGCTTCCACGGCGGCACGACCACTGTGTCGGCCCAGCACCATCTGCGAATTCTCCCAGCCCACGTCTTCCGGACGCATGATCTCGTAGGTGCCACGGTGGCGCAGCATGCCGTGCTGGTGGATTCCGGATTCGTGCGCAAATGCGTTCGCGCCCACGATGGCCTTGTTGCGCTGGACCGGCATGCCGACCAGGCGCTGCAGCAGCTGCGAGGTGGAGACAATGCGCGGAGTGTTGATGCGGGTGTCTTCTTCGTAGAAGGCATTGCGCACCTTCAGCACCATCGCCAGCTCTTCCAGCGAGCAGTTGCCGGCGCGCTCGCCGATGCCATTGATGGTGCATTCCACCTGGCGGGCACCGCCTTCAATGGCGGCCAGCGAGTTGGCCACAGCCAGGCCCAGGTCGTTGTGGCAGTGCGCGCTGAAGATGATGCGGTCGCTGTCCGGCACGCCGGCGATCACCCGCTGGAACATGCCGCGGATCTCTTCCGGGGTGGTGAAGCCGACCGTATCGGGCAGGTTGATGGTGGTGGCTCCGGCGGCGGCGGCCACGCGGGCAACCTCGATCAGGAAGTCCTCTTCGGTGCGGGTCGCGTCTTCGGCGGAGAATTCGACGTCTTCCACATAGCTGCGGGCCAGGCTGACGTGACGGTGCACCGACTCCAGCACCTGCTCGCGGGTCATGCGCAGCTTGTGCTCGCGGTGCAGCGGGCTGGTCGACAGGAATACGTGCAGGCGTGCATTGGCGGCCGCTTCCAGCGCCTTGGCCGAGGTTTCGATGTCGGCCTGCAGGCAGCGCGACAGCACCGCCAGGGTCGGGCGGCGGACCTCGCGGCCGATCAGTGCCATGGCGTCGCGGTCGGACTG
>JAEXNZ010000311.1 GCA_023439425.1 Pseudomonadota bacterium | reverse complement strand
CACTCCCATACGTTGCCGATCATGTCGTACAGGCCATAGCCGTTCGGGGCGAAGCTGCCCACCGGTGACGTCCAGCGGTAGCCGTCCTCGTCGAGGCTCTGCCACGGGAATTCGCCCTGCCAGGTGTTGGCCTGATGCCGGCCGCGCAAGGTGAGCGTGTCTCCCCAGGCGAACTCCTCCCCGTCCCGTCCACCGCGCGCGGCAAACTCCCATTCCGCCTCGGTGGGCAGGTCCTTGCCGGCCCACGCAGCATAGGCGAGCGCGTCGTCGAAACCGATATGCACCACCGGGTGATCATCCAGCCCGGCCAGGCTGGAATCCGGCCCGCGTGGGTGACGCCAATCCGCACCGGGAATGTACTGCCACCAGTTGTGCGTGTTGCGCATGTCCACACGCTGCGTCGGTTGTATGAACACCACCGACGACGGCACCAGCAACGCCGGATCCGCGCCCGGATAGTCGCGCGGGTCGGCCGGCTTTTCCGGTGCGGTCACATAGCCGGTTTCGCTGACAAAGCGCGAGAACTCGCGGTTGGTCACCGGGTACCGGTCAATCCGGAACGCCGCCACTTTCACCTTGTGCGCCGGCGCTTCCTCCGGATAGTGGTCATTGGACCCCATCAGGAACACGCCACCGGCAATGTCGACCATGTCGTCCACGACCGCATTCATCGGCAGCCCCGTGTGTTGAACGGCTGCATTGGGTTGAACAGGCTCTGTGTCATCGAAGCGCTCCATGGTCAGCCGAACGGCCAGGTGTTGAAGCTCATGCTGGTGATCGCCGCCAGCCCCAGCAGCCACAGCAGCCCGGCGGTGATCAACGTCAGCGAAATGGGGTAGTGGCTCTCGCCGTGGACGAGCCCTTCCTTGATCATCAGCTCTCGCTCCTTACGCAGGCCCTGCATGTAACGCAGGTGGTAGACGATGCCCAGGGTCAGCATCACCAGCCCCAGCATCACCAATGCCATGCCGAAATTGCGCGGCGCTTCCGGCTTCAGCGTGCTGCCCGGCAGCTCCAGCACGTGGCCGAAGAACTGGAAGATGGTGAAGCCGAAGCCGATCAGCGACAGCGCGGTGCGGATGATCGACATCAGCGTGCGGTCGGCGCTCATGCGGGTGCGCTGGAACGACATGCCGGTGCGCCGCGAGGACAGCTCCAGCGACGCGGCATCGCTGCTGCCAAGGATCTCGCTGGCGCGCTCCATGGTCAGCGAGCGCTCCTTCAGGGCTCGGGTCGGATCCTGCTCGGTCATCGTGCCTCTCCTCGTTGCTTGATCCAGCGCCCCGCCAGCCGCCGGAACGGGCCGCGCAGCAGCAGGTACGGAATGAAGGCCAGCAGCACCGCCACCACGAACGCCTCCAACGGGTACGGGAAGCCACCAAACGTGCGGATCTGGTAGATCACATCCATCGCCACACCCAGTAACAGAATGCGCGCTGTGGCACTTACCCCCTCGCGTAACACGGTCCTGCGTTCGATGTAGCCCGGTGCATGCAGCAGTCGTTGGAAGTACGGACCGCGCCCGGCGCGGGCATCACGCATGCCATCAATCAACGCCGTGATCAACGCCATGATCGGCTGCAGGAACAGCCGGAAGGTCATCACCCCGTCGGTTCGCGCGATCAGGTCCGACCAGAACCGGGTCAGGAAATCGATCACCAGAAGCATGTTCATCGGCCGCTGCACTGGGCCTTTAGAGTCGCCTGCGTGCACGGCTTCGGCATCGGGAGACGTACTGCACTGCATCCAGTATTTTTACTGCTCCATCGCGCCGGCAGCCCGGCGCTATGCTGACGCATGGGCGCCTATCACTATTCGCTGATGCGCGGTGGTCTGGTCCACCGCCTGCTGCACGCCAGTGGCACACTGCAGCGTACCCGCCATCTTTCAGTCTGGCTGGCGGTGCTGCTGCTGGTGTTGGCGCTGGTGCCCCTGCTGCTGTTGACCGCGCAGGCGGGCACCCTGTGGCCCACACCCGATGCTGCGCCCGGACATATTGCCCTGCTCGCCGACTACGACACGCTGGCGCGTCTGCTGATCGCCCTACCTCTTCTGGTCCTGACCGCGCCGCGCGCCGACGCCCTGCTGCGCGGTGCGGTGCGCCAGTTGACCCGCAGCCATGTGGTACATGCGGTGCGCGCACCCCGACTGGAAGCACTGCTGGACCACGTGCGCACCCAGCGCGACAGCTGGCTGCCGGAAGCGGTGTGCCTGGTGCTGGCCTTTGCCCCGGCATGGTCCGGTGCACCGGTGGCGGGCGTCCTGCCGGGCCTGGATGACTGGCGTTTCCACGGCGGCAGCCCGAGTGCAGCAGGTCTGTGGTACTCCGCAGTGGCCGTACCATTGCTGCGCCTGTTGCTGCTGCTCTGGTTCTGGCGCTTCCTGCTGTGGACGCTGGTGCTGTGGCGGCTGCCCCAGGTAGGGCTGGATCTGCATCCACAACACCCGGACCGGGCCGGCGGTCTTGCCTTCCTCGGCCGCGCGCAGATGCGCTTCAGTCCACTCGCTGCCGCGGGCGGGATCATGCTGGCGGGCGCTTTTCTCAACCAGATGCTGCACCAGGACCAGACTTTGTACGGCCTGCGCCACCTGATCGCCGGCTACGTGATCGGCTCGACCCTGCTGCTGATCTCGCCATTGCTGTTGCTGGCACCGGCATTGATCCATGCCAAGCGGCATGCGCTGTACCGTTTCGATGCGCTGGGCAGCCGTGCCGCACGCGTGTTCGACCAGCGCTGGCGGGTGGGTGGCGAGGCACGCGCGGACGGCGACTCACTGCTGGACCACAATGATGCGTCGGCCTACTGCGACTTCGGTGGCGTCTACCAGGGTGTCTCGGCGATGCGGGTGATTCCGCTGTCGCGCTGGAACATGCTCGGCCTGGCGCTGCCCGCGCTGGCCCCGATGCTGCCGTTGCTGCTGGTGGCGATGTCGGTGGATGAACTGGTGGCCAAGCTAATGGGCCTGCTGGCCTGACGACCGTAGTGTCCGCAGCGAATGGGAAAGATAGGTCTCACCCTGTAGCGCCGCCTGCACTGCCGGCAGCAGGTCTTCGCCGGCATCGGCCTTCAGCACATAACTGCAGGGACCCAGCGCCATCGCCCGGGCCACCATCTGCGGTTCTGCATGCACCGTGGCAAACACCACGCCCAGCACCGGGCGCTGCGCACGCAGCTGACGCACCGCTTCCAGCCCATCCAGCTGTGGCATGGCGATGTCGGTCACCACCACGTCGGGCAGCATGCGCTGGGCCGCGTTCAGCAGCGACGCTCCATCCTGGACGAGTCCGATGACGTCGTAGGCATCGCTCAGCAGACCACGCAGTTGCCGGCCCATGGCGGAGCCGTCTTCAGCCAGCAGCACCCGGACTGCGCTCATGCTCTTCCGCCATAGCCCACCGAGTCTTGATGGTGGGCGGCACCGGGAGCACCGGCAATGGAAAAACAACCGGGCGTCGGCAAGTAAAATTACTTGCTGCGAGCAGCCGGGCAAGCCCGGCTCTACGTAACAGGGCAGCGTCTTGCGTTACGCATCCGTGGAGCCGATGTAGAGCCGGGCTTGCCCGGCTGCGCCTTGCTCAATGCCGGATCAACCCCTCCAACTCCGCCTTGCGCACCAGCTCCAGCGTGCCATGCACCCCCAGCTCCTGCATGATCGCGTACTTGTGCGATTCGATGGTGCGTACCGAAACACCCAGCTCGTAGGCAATCTGCTTGGAGCGCAGGCCACGCGCCACATATTCCAGAATGCGCAGCTGCTTCTCGGTAAGCAGGTAGCGCGGTCGACCGGTGCTGACGATCGCATCCGCGGCCAGGGTCGGCGTCACGTAGGTCCGCCCGTCCATCACCCCGTCCAGGGCGCGCACCAGCTCCTCGCCGGCCGCGCTTTTCAGCACATAGCCCCGTGCACCCGCGCGCAGCGCCTGCGCCGCCATGTTGGTCTCGTCGTGCATGGTGAGAAACACCACCGGCACATCGTAGCCTTCCTCCAGGATCACCCGCATCGCATCAATGCCACTCAGTCCGGGCATGCTGATATCAGCGACGACCACGTCAGGCGGATCGCGCCGCACCGACTCCACCAGCGCCTCGCCCGAGGTCACCAGTTCGATGTTGTCAAAACGACCCACCAGCAACTGCTCGATGCCCTGCGCGACGACGCGATGATCGTCGGCCAGAACCACCCGGCGATAACGACACTCTTCCTGCACCTGCAAAGCCTGCATAGTCGTGTCTCCTGTTGCGTCCACGGATCCCTGTGGCGGGTGCCGATCCGCCTTTGTGAACGGCACCTGCACAGGTGTATGACGTTGCTTGCACCGCCGTGATGGCAACGTGATGCGAACGCATCAAAACCGTGACACTGCGCTCACCCTCTGAGGGTGTCGCGCGGGCTCTCACCAAAGACGTCCCGGTACATCACCGAGAAGCGGCCCAGGTGGCCGAATCCGTAGCGGGTAGCCACATCGGTTACCGCCCCCTGGCCGCGGGCCTGCCGCAACGCGCTGCGGGCCAGATTCAGCCGTGCCATCTGGTGCCATTGGCAGGGGCCATGGCCGTAGGCGTCACGGAACAGTCGCTCCAGCTGGCGCTCGCCGACCCCCAGCGCCGTAGTCAGCGCCCGGCTGTCATAGGGCCGGTCGGACTGCGTTTTCAGGTAGTTTTCGGCGCGCCTTACTACTGCGTCGCGGTAGCGCTCGCTGTAGCTGCCCAACGCACGTGGTGGCTGCCCCGCATCGGTAGCGGCTACGGACGCGAGAAACGCGGTCAGCAACGTCTGCGCCTGCACCTGGATCTGCGCCGGAGTCACCAGTCCCTTCGGATGCGCAGCATCCTCCAAGGTGTTCAGCACGGTGCGGCGCAGCCGCGCGGCATCGGTGGCGCTGGCCGTGCGGCTGTACCAGCCTGAACGCGGCACCTGCAGTTCGCGCCCGAGCCAGGTCACCGCTTCGCGCTGCAGTACCGGTCGGGAGATCAGCAGCACCGCCCATTGCCAGCCGCCTGGACGCGGCCGCACATTCAGCTCGCTGTCTTCGGCGAACACCATGATCTGACCGGCCGGAATCCAGCGCCCGTTGGCCCACATCGGCCCGTCGCTGTTGACCGCCATGGCAAGACCAATCAGATCCTCGCCGAAGCTGCCGCTGGCGAAAATGGGCAGGTTGTAGGCACCACTGTCCAGGCTGAACTCGGGGAACACCACCCGTTGCACGCAGGCCCGGAACTGCCCGCCGGCCAGCAGCCGCTGCTCGAAGCGGGTGTCCCGCACAACCCCCAGCAGCGCGTCGGCGTCGAAGCCGTCCACGTCGAAGCGACTGTACTGGGCCAGCGAATCGTCCATGCCAACTCCGGGTTCATGTCGGAAAGTGGATAGCGCGGGACACTGCAACCTGCTTGTATTGGACCGATTGTGCGACCGGAATCCAGCGCCGACAAGCCTTTCGAACCGCTTATGAGGTGCGACGTGCAGGCAGGCAGTCAAGCATCCCGTGTGGGCACCCGTCCGCGTACCGTGCGTCGACCGGGTGCAGGGGACGTGCCCCGCATGCACGCGCCCGGCACGGCCGAACTGCGTCGGCTGCTGCTGCGTACCCTGCCCCTGCTGGCGGGGTGTCTGCTGGGCCAGTGTCTTCCTTATCTGATCCCCCAGCCTGGCGTGTCCTTGCACCTGTTCTGGCTGCCAGGCCCACTACTGCTCGGCTGGCTGCTGTCACTGCCGCTGCAGCAATGGCGCGAGGCCCTGCTTGCCGCCACGGCCGGCAGCCTGTTGGCGCTGCTGCTGGTACCCGCGGCTGCGTACCCGCAGGTGCTGACCAGCCTGGGCGAGTTTGCGATGGTGGCGGTGTTTGCCTGGGCGCTGGTGCGATGGCAGCAGCAGCGTCCCCTGCTGGAAGGGTATCGCGACCTCACCCTTTTCCTGCTGATGGGCTGCGTGCTGCTGCCGCTGTGCTGCGCGTGGTGGTACGCGCTGGCCAACGGTGCCCGGATCTCCAGTGTCCAGGACCTGCGTGGGCTGGCGCTGGGCCATGCCGTGAGCTACCTGCTGGTGGTCCCGGCGGTATACAACCTGGGCCGTTGCTTCCGTTCACCGCAGCGCCGGCAAGGCTGGCATCTGAACGCCGCCGCGCTTGCGGCGGTGCTGCTGGCGCTGCTGGTACTGCTGTGGACGGTTGACTGGCGCGACGGGGTGGTGACACCGCTGCTGTCGCTGGCACCGGTGCCGATCCTGGTCTGGGCACTCATTGTGTTCGGCGTGGCCGGTGCATCGGTCGGCATGCTGCTGGTGGCGGCGCTGGGCACCGTGCTGGGACAGTACGGCCTGGGACCGTTCGGCTTCTGGAGCCCGGAGCGCAATCTGCTTACCGCGCAGGCCTGGACCATAGGCACGGGCCTTGCGCTGCTGTTCCTGGGCGCACTGTCGGACCAGAAGATGTCCAGCCGCATCAAACTTCACCGCGCCTACCAGCGACTCGGCGAGGTGACCGGGCGCATGCTGGTGGTGCAGGAAGAAGAGCGCACCCGCATTGCCCGCGATCTGCACGATGACATCAACCAGTCACTGGCGGCCATCTCGATCCGGATGAGCGCGCTGCGCCATCAGCTGCCTGACCGCGAACGCCCGATCGTGACCGAGCTGCAGGACCAGTTGTTGGCGGTGTCCAACGACATCCGCTCGATTTCGCACGAACTGCATCCCAGCATCCTGCGCTTCACCGGCCTGGCCAGCGCGCTGGATGCGTTCTGCAACAAGCGTAATGCGCGCGGCAGCCTGCGCCTGTGCTGCAGCATCGACTGCGCGCCCAGCCTGGGTGAGGACAGCGAACTGAGCGTGTTCCGCATCGTCCAGGAAGCACTCAACAACGTCGACCGCCATGCCCGTGCCAGCGTCGCCGACGTGCGCATCAATGTGCAGGGAAACGACGTGGTGCTGAGGGTGGACGATGACGGCGTGGGCATGTCGTCCTCCGGCAGCGCCCGTGCGCCCGGGCTGGGATTGATCAGCATGGAAGAACGCGCCCGGCTGCTCGGCGGCAGCCTGCAGGTCAGCCAGAGTCCGCTGGGCGGAACCCGCATCGAAGTGCGCTTCCCGGTGCCCGGCACGCGCGCCCCGGCAGCGGCGGCTCAGTAGTTTTACTGAGGCCGCGTAAGTAGAACGCCGGTTGCCGGGGTCTCCGGCAACTTCGAAAGTAGCACCAGCCATTCCGCACCCGTACACCGGGGCCCTCCCTTACCGGGTGTACGGGTGCGGGATTGGCTGACCCCTGTCCAAGGAAGGTCACCATGCGCACACCCAGCCGTCGTCTGGCCCCCTTCAGCGCCGTGCTGGTCTGTTCCGTCCTGTCCGCGTGCGCGACGGGTCCATTGGAACCAACGGCCGCCGCGGTACCGCCAACCGCGGCGGCCCCTTCCCCAGTTCCTGAAATACGCCCCGGCGTTCCGGCAGGCTACCTCGGTCGCAACCTGCCTGACAGTCTGGCCCTGTTGCCGCCGCCGCCCGCCAAGGGCAGCGCCTCTTTCGCCCGCGACCAGGCCACGCATGCTGCCGCACGCAAGCTGCGCGGCACCCCGCGCTACGCGCTGGCCACGCGTGATGCCAACCTCGACTTTCCGCAGGTGGCCAGCACGTTCTCGTGTGCGCTCGGTGTGCCGGTCAGCAAGGCCGACACGCCACGCCTGTACCTGCTGCTGCAGCGGAGCATGGTCGACGCCGGCCTCGCAACGTATGCGGCCAAGGACCACTACAAGCGCACGCGACCGTTCGTGTTCTACAAGGAAAGCACCTGCGCGCCCGGCGACGAGGACGCGCTGCGCAAGGATGGCTCCTATCCTTCAGGACATACGGCAGTGAGCTGGGCCTGGGCGTTGATCCTGACCGAACTCAGTCCCGACCAGGCCGATGCGATATTGGCCCGTGGCCGTGCGTTTGGCGAGAACCGCCTGATCTGCAACGCGCATTGGCAGAGTGATGTGCTGCAGGGCCGCGCGGTGGCGGCCGGTGCGGTGGCGAAGCTGCACGCCAATGCGGATTTCCTGGCAGACATGAAAGCGGCGCGTGCCGAGATTGATGCGCTGCGTGGTGCGGGCGTTCCTGCAACCGACTGCGAAAGCGAAGCGGCTGCGTTGAAGGTGAAGATTGTCGGCGTCGAATAGGTTCGTCGTCCGTCGCACTGCTGTTGGATCTACCTGCTGCCAAAACAGATGACCTGGCTCGCTGCTCCCTCAGCGATGACGGGGGAGACATCCCGCGGCCGACAGCGAGCCAGGTCAAGCTCTGCACCCATGCGACCTGAACTCCATGCATGGATACGTATTCGGTCCAACGACTTCCCCCCCGTACGGTGCGCACATTCGTCGCTTTGCCGTGACGCGGGTGTGATGGAACTGAAAGGGCGAAACTGTTTATCGTTACGCAGCATTAACTTCCTTTTAAAGACGAACGAAAACAAGAGCTTGGGAGATACTTTACTGTCCGGCATCGATTAACTTCCTGCTATTTTCCTGCCAGCTGCGCGATGCCGGATATCTCCACGCGCCGGTTTGGCGCAAGGCAGTCGATCAACGCGTCGCTCGCGGGTTGTGTGCAGACCACCAGCGGTGCGGTTTCACCACGGCCTTCGGCCACGATGGCCGTTGACGGCACGCCGCCCGCAATCAGTGCCGCGCGCACCGCCTCGGCCCGACGCTGCGACAGATTCTGGTTGTAGTCGTCCGCGCCAATGCGGTCGGTGTAGCCTGTGACCGCAATCATCTGCACCTCGCTGGCCGCTCTTATGCGCTGCACCAGCGCATCGACGCTGCGACGTCCCTGCGCGGTCAAGCTGTCGCTGTCGAAGCCAAACAATGCGTCAGCCTGAAGCGCCAACGGCTGCGCGGGTAGCGGCTGCGCAGCAGATGCGACCGGCGCAGCGTTACCCGCCTGCAGCATTGCCGCGCAGGATTGCGGCTTCCAGTAGCTCTCCTGGGCGATCCCATTGCGGTCGAAGTGCACCTGGAACTGGCAGGAGAAGTAGTCGCCGTTGGGCTGACTGCGAAAATTGAACAGGTAATTCCATTCCCGCACGCCCCACATGCCTTCATTGAAGTGCGGCGTGCCCAACAGTCCGTACAACTGGCGTTTGCTCATGCCACGCGCGTACTGCCTCAGATTGTCGAGATTGATGAACAGTCCGCCTTTCGGCGAGGCCTTGGCCGTGTCGGGGAAGGCGACGGCTGCGCCTGCATCGGATCCCTGCATGGGCGCATGGGTGGCACAGGCGCTGAACAGCAGCGTGGCCAGCGCCAGACCCAGCGAGCGCATCAGTGCGGTGTCGTGTGCGATCTGCGTTTTCATGGCTGTCTCCCCTGGCCTCACCATTGGAAACCTGCGCCCACCGACACACCGCCTTCGCCGCGGCTGTTGGTGGACCCGCTGGCCTTGTAGATCCAGCGCCCGCCCTGGGACACACCAGACAGGCCTACGGCCAGACCCGACTCACCGTTGTAGCTGCCTGCCGCCACGGCGACCATGCTGCGCCCGGCTTCGGAAGGCTGCGGCAATCCCGCCGTCGCCATCGCGCTGGCAACGCCGGCCGAGGCCCGGTTGTCGGTGCGGCGCAGATCACGGTCGAAACCGCCCATGCGTTCATCGGTATAGGCCTTGGACGCATCCAGGGTCTGGTTCATGCCAGCACGCAGCTGGTCGACGTTGACCGCATCGGTGCCTGCGGTTCCAGGGCCGACGTTGTGCACCACGGTGGTGCCGCCGCCGGGTGCGCCGAGGGTAACGCTGTTGTAGTTGGTGTCACCCTGCACGGTGGTGTCATAGCGCAGCGTTCCCTGCTGCGATGCCTGCAGCTGGCGCAGGTTGACCGCGTCGGTGGCTTCGGTGCCGTCGCCCACGTTGGTGATCTGACGGGTGGCGGCGGCGCTGCCCACTGACACGGCGTTGTCGCGGTCGGCGACCGAACCGGCCCCCAGTGCCACGCTGTTGGCCGCCGTTGCGGACGCGGTGTCGCCGATGGCGATGCTGCCGGCACCGCTGGCGCTGGCGACGCCGCCGACCGCGATGCTGTCAGTGCCGCTGGCATCGGCGGCCGCCTTGGTCGAATTGACCTGGAAGTAAGGGCTGGAGGTGGATGGCAGGCGCGGCATCTGGTTGATGCGCGTGTTGAGGGTGGTCAGCGACGCATCCACCGCGGCGAAGGCCGAGGTAACGTCGGCATAGACGTCGGTGCTGCTGCTGCCGCTGATGCCAAACGAGGAGATCGCGAAGCTGGGCGGCGTCCACGCGCCCGAGCCGCCATCGAACGCAGTGCTGCCGCCGAAGAACGCCGCCAACGTGCTGTGGGTCTGGAACAGCTGCCCGCCATTGATCGCTTCGGTGCTGCTGGCAGTGATCTGGCCCGCGGCGAGATTGCCGATCGCCACCCCTGCCCCGCTGCCGTCACCGACCAGGCTGACCCGGCTGACTGCATTGCCACTGCCATCCACGTCGTACTTCACCGCGAGCCGGTCCACCGTGTCGGTCTGCTCGGCTACGTTGGCCAACGACAGGCTCACTGCATCGAACGCGCTGCCGACGTTGGTGTAGGTGCCGGGCGTGACCACGCCGGTGCTGGACACCGAGTTGATGGTGTAGGTCGGCGCGGTCACATTGCCGTTGGCATCCAGCGTCGAGCCGCCGCCGAGATGGGTGGACACCGCCTGGTTGGCCGCGAACAGCTGCGCGCCGTTGACCGCGTCACTGCTGCCTGCGTTGACCGCGCCAGCAGCGAGGTTGGTCACCGTGGTCGGACCCGCCCCGTTGCCCAGGGTCACCCTGGCGTAGTTCGGCTGGCCGGTGCCGTCATCGTCGTAGGACACCGCGAAGATGTCGGCCGCCGCGCTGATCTGCGAGATGGCTCCCTGCAGTTGCGCGACGTTCACGGCATCGGTGCCGGCGCTGCCGGCGGCCACGTTGCTGATCTGGCGCTCGCCGCCGGCAAAACCTACCGAAACTTCACCCGACGAGACCTGCGACGCAGTCAAACCATACGCGCTGTAGGCCGCCTGCGCACCGCGGTCGGCCACGCTGCGGAAGCCCAGCGCCACGCTGTTGGCCTGGGTGGAGCGCGCCTCGGCTCCCAGCAGCACCTGGCCATTGGCGGTGCCGACCGCGCTGTCGCCCACCACCACGGAATGGCCCATGCGCGCCGCGTAGTCGGCCGTGGGCACACCGGTCGGATCGGTCGGGTCGTTCACACCCGCGCCCGGGAACGCCACGTTGGCGTCGACCTGCGGCAGCTCATGCCGCGCATTGGCACCGATCACCACTTCGCGCGAACCGTTGGCATAGGCTCCGTCGCCCATCAGCACCTGGTAGTCCTGTGCCGGATTTAGCGCCCAGCAGTCGATGTCGGCCACCAGCAGGTCCACGCACTTGCTGGCCCACGCCGGGGCCTGGCCCGGCAGGATCAGGCCGAGCAGGCCGTTGGGGTCGCCGTTGTTGATGTTGTAGATGTAGCTGTCGGAGGTGACGCCGCCGATCAGGGTCAGGTGCGAGTTGCCACCGGTGGTGGCCCCGCCCAGTCCGTCCAGCAGCGTGCCGACCGGACTCAGGTTGACGGTCGGTATGCCCAGCACATTGGTGACCGAGTAGGCCTGCATCACGTTGGCACTGCTGACCGCCAGGTTGCCGTTGCGCACATAGCCGTCGCCGCCGAGCAGCCCCTGCGCGGTCGGTCCCACCAGCTCGCTCAGATTGCCGGTCAGGCCGCCGGTGCCGATGATGAGGCCGGCGTTCGGATCACTCGCGGCCGGAGCCTTCGGGCTGCCCGGCGGCAGCGCGTTGACCACACCGCCGCCCAGACCGCTGCCAACGCTGCCCACCACTCCGCCGAGATCGCCGACCGTATTGCCAAGGCCATTGCCCAGGTCACCGAGCAGTCCCGAGCCGGCTACCGTGCTACCGACGTTCTGGACCACGCCACCGACCACGGTGGCGAGGTCACCCACGCCGCCCAGCAGGCCACCCAGGAGTCCCTGCCGGTTGTTCTGCAGCGCGCTGGTCTGCACGCTTACGTCGGCTGCTACGAGCTTGTCATTGCGATCAGCAACCTGCACCTGCGCCTGCACGGCGTGCAGATCCGCGCTGCCGTCGACGCTGGCGACCACACTCGCGCGCAGCGCTTCATCGGCTTCCAGCGTTGCGTCCACGCTGGCGTCCAGGGCAACGGCATCGGCCAGGTTCACCTCGACCGGCACATGCACGGACGCCTCTACCGGGAGCCCGGACAGGGCTCGGGTGTGGAGGCCAATCCGCACGGCCGCGGCCACCGGCCGGGGCGCGGGTGCTGCAGGCGCTGTCACGCGCGCGCCCAGCCCCACCTG
>JAEXNZ010000262.1 GCA_023439425.1 Pseudomonadota bacterium | reverse complement strand
ACCCGGCACTACGGCATCGCCCGATTCGGGGGCATGCGTTGCGGCATTGCGCGTTTCGGGGGCACGCGTGCGTTGGTCGCCCGACGCAGCGGCGTAGTGCCGGGTCTTGCCCGGCACCCCCACCGGGTGCAGGTGGTGGACGCGATAGGACGCCGCATCGGCAAGGTACAGCCCACCGTCAGCATCCAACGCCAACGCGCTCGGCCGCGAGAAGCGCAGCTGCGGCGGCACGCCCACCAGCGCCACCGCATGGCCGTAGGCGGAAATCTGCACCAGCTTGCCGTTGATATCGCTCACATACAGCACGTCATCGTGCGTCACCGCCAACGCCATCGGCCCACTCACCAGCCCGCCCGCCGGCACCCGTGTATCCACGGTGCCATTGGCGGCCAGACGACGCACCGCGTTGTTGTACAGGTCCGCAATCAGCAGGTTGCCGTGGCTGTCCCACGCCAGCGACACCGGCGTGTCGAAGCGTGCGCCGATGCCGGCACCGTCCACGTTGCCGGGCGCGTCGCCACCGGCCAGCGTGCGCACCTGACCGTCCGTTTCAATCACGCGGATACGGTCGTTCCAGGTATCGGCCACAAACACCCCCCCCAGCGCGTCGACCGCCACGCCCCACGGCCCGTTGAAGCGCGCCTGCGCGGCCGCGCCATCGGCAAAGCCCGGCTGGCCGTCGCCGGCCAGCGTGCTGACGGTGCCGTCCACGCTGATACGGCGGATCACATGGTTGCCGGTGTCGGCCACGAACAGGTTACCGGCCGCGTCCAGTGCGATCTGCGAAGGCGTGTTGAACTGCGCCTGCAGCGCTGGACCATCGCGCCAGCCTTCGCCCTGCCCGGCCAGGGTATCCACCCGGCCGTCCGGATGGATGCGGCGGATGCGGTTGTTGTCGCCGGCGTCGCCCACGTAGACCACGCCCAGGGCGTCCACCACCAGGCCGTAGGGGTCGGCAAAGCGCGCCTGCGCACCGGTGCCTTCCTGCAGCCCACCCACGCCGTCACCGGCCAGCAGGTCGATCTGCGCGGTCCAGCCCAGCGGCGTCGGCAACGGACCGGGCGGCGGTTCCGGTACCCGGTCGCTGCGCAGGAATGTCCATGCCAGTGCTGCCAGCGTCAGGATCAGCACGCCCCCCACCAGACTCCATCGCATCCGCGCCATTCGCATCCCTGTCCTGATCAGCCCTCGACGATAGCGGCTTCAACGCTGTGTGCCCAGCCATCCGGGCACGCAGCGCTTGTGCCCCTGCCACGTTCCGGTTTCAATCAGGGTCTTCGCCACGCAAGGATGCCTGCATGACCCGCCCCTCCCATTACGCGCTGCTGCTCGCTTTAGGTCTGGCATGCACCACGGTCCAGGTGGCGGCTTCTGCGGCAGGATCCCGCGACGACGCCCAAGAGCGGGCAGTACGTCAGGACGACAGCTTCCAGCAGGAGCTGATTGCCGCAGCCGAGCAGTCGCTCTCTGGCGACACACTGGGTGCCGCCATTGCCTACGACCGTCTGCTGGCCGACCCCCGCATGGACAGCGTGGAGCTACGTGCGCGCAGCGTTGCATGGCTGATGGCCGCGCACGTCGCAGCGCGTCAGCGGCAGGAAGCGCTGGCCCTGCAACGTCTGGACGTCTCGCTACAGGTGGATCCGCACAATGCCCTGGCGCGGCTGGCACTGGCTCAGGACCAGATCTTCAAGGAGCGGCTCGATGCGGGGGTGGACAATCTGATCCAGGGCATCGGCGACGCCGACGGCATACCAGAGCTGGATGCCGGTTTCGTTCACGAGCTGAGCACGCGCCTCAAAGGTGACCCAACGCGCAGACTGGCATTGCTGCAGTCGCTGTTTGATCGTCATTGGACGATCGAGGGCGTTGAACCCATGGAAATGTGGTCCATCCTCGCCACCTTGCAGGTCGAGGCCGGCCAGCGTGACAAGGTCATCGCCACGCTGGGGCGGATCGATGCCCCGCTGACCCTGGTGACCCTGCGCAGTGACAAGCGGTTTGATCCCTACATGCGCCGCGATGACCCGCGCTTTGACCCGGTCGCCGCGGCGCGCCGGCGCATCGATCAACTGCGCGTGGACACCATGCTCTCACCTGGCTTGAACCAGATCGCCTCCGAGCTGAGCTACTCGCTGCTGGTCGCTGGCGAACTCGAGGAAGTCGTCGGCATGACCCAGCCGCTGGAGGAGATCGCGGTCGATCTGGAATCGGGTCCGGCCGGCGAAGGTGAACACATTGCCTGGCTGCTGGACCATCGCGCGATCGCCCTGCGCCGCCTGGGGCGCTTTGACGAGGCCGTGGCCACGCGCGTGCTGGCCGCGCGCATGGCCGACCCCGCCCGGGACTCGGTGAGCCAGGCCTTGAACCTGGGCACCCTGTATGTCGGCCTGCATCGCCCGGCGCTCGCCCGGCAAGCCATCGAGGATCTGGGCAGCCTGAGCAGCTACGGCGAGGGTGTGCGCCAACTGATCGCCCTGCGCGCCGCCGTGCAGCTCAACGACATCGCCGCTGCGGACGAAGCGCGCAAGGCGTTGCAGGCGCAGCGTGAGGCCAATCCCGTGCTCTACCGACAGGCGCTGCTGATCGATAACCGCATGGACGAGGCTGCCGCGTCGCTGATCGGCCAGTTGCAGGATCCGATGGAACGCGGCAGCGCCCTGCGGGACCTGCAGGACCTGCGCGAAGGAGCGCCATTGCCCGCGAATGTCGACCTCGACGCCCGCTACAAAGAACTGGCGCAACGCGCGGATGTACAGGCTGCACTGAACAAGGTGGGCCGCATCGACCACTACCCGCTGTTCGGCAGCTGATGCCGCCCGGCTGACGCTTGTGCTGCTGGCGTGTTCCGGTTTCAATCTGGCATCGCCCCCAAGGAAGGACGCCCCTGCATGACCCGCTGTCGCCGTAATGCACTGGCCTTGATGCTGTCGCTGTGTCTGTTGCCTGCCATCGCGGCGGCAGACGTCGATCCGGCCTTCAACGAAGCGCTGCAGGCAGCCTCCGACCAGGTCGCCCAGGGCGACTCGCTCGGTGCTGCCATTGCCTACGAACGCCTGCTGGCCGATCCGCGCCTGGAGACGCTGGAACCGGAGCCCCGCAGTGAGGTGTGGACACATGCCGCGATTGCGGCTGGCGTGCAGGGTGACGAGGCGCTGGCTGAGCGACGCGTGCAGAAGGCGCTGGACATCAGACCGGACTATGCCGAAGCCCGCCTGTTGCTGGCGGGACACCAGACATCAAACGGCCAGCTGGACGCGGCCGCCGACAACATGATCCGCGGCATCCGCGACAGCAAGGACACGCCGGCACTGGCCGAACACCAGGTGTGGTACATCAGCATGCATCTGCGCAAAGACCCCGCCCGACGGCAGGCACTGCTGCAGGGGCTGTTCGATCAGCACTGGAAGCCCGATGGCATCGAACCCATCTGGTACTGGGTCGACCTGGCAGAACTGCAGGTGGAAAGCCCGCAGTCCGACCGCGTGGCCGCCACGCTGGAGCGCGTGGACGCGCCGCTGCCGCTGATCCAGCTGCGCAGTGACAAGCGCTTTGACCGCTTCATCCAACGCGGCGACGCCCGCTTCGACCCGGTCGCCGCAGCGCAGCGCTACATCGACCAGATGCGGGTGGAAACCATGCTGTCACCCGGGTTGAACGAGGCCGCCGTCGCACTGGCCAATGCACTGCTGATCACCGGTCAAGCCGAAGACGTTGTCGGGA
The DNA here is from genome assembly GCA_023439425.1 of Pseudomonadota bacterium. Lineage (GTDB taxonomy): Bacteria > Pseudomonadota > Gammaproteobacteria > Xanthomonadales > Xanthomonadaceae > Stenotrophomonas. The sequence goes on along the minus strand of JAEXNZ010000262.1, from coordinate 5,113 downwards.
TGACCCAGTCGCTGGGCGAGTTCGCCGCACAGGCGCGGTCCCTGCCTGAGGCGGAGGAAGCGCGTCCCGTCGGGATGATGCTCAACGCCCGTGCCCGCGCATTCTGGCAGCTGGGCCGAAATGATGAGGCCATCCAGACCCAGGAGCTGGCCACCCGCATGGCCTCGCCGGGCGATGACACCGAACAGAAGCTGCGGCTGGCCAGCAGCTACACCGGGCTGCATCGCCCGGCACTGGCCCGCCAGACCCTCAGGGACATGGGCGAGCTGTCCGTTCAAGGCGAGGGCATGACCCAGGTGATCCTGCTGCAGGCCGCCCAGCAGTTGGCCGATACCGATGCACAGCAGCAGGCGCGCAACGCGCTGGCCGCCGTGCGCGCGCAGGCTCCCGCCTACACCATGCTGGGGCTGGTGACCGATCATCGCCTGGACGAAGCCGCCGCGGTGCTGGCCGAACGTCTTGCCGATCCGCTGGAGCGGGGTTCGGCGCTGCTGGAGCTGCAGCAGCTGCGCGAGCGGCCGGAACTGCCGGGCGACAAGGACTTCCATGCCAGCTGGAAGCAGTTCAAGGCGCGCGCGGATGTGATCGCCGCCGCCGAGAAAGTCGGGCGCATTGAAAGCTACGCGCTCTACTCCGACTAAATGCCTGCAGCAGGACGAGATCAGCGCGCCGGCGTCTGCGGCGCGCCGCCCATCGCATCGCGGTAGCGCACGTACAGTGCGCTGACCTTTTCCACATAGGCCAGCGTTTCCGCATACGGTGGCACGCCCTTGTAGCGAGTCACCGCGCCGATGCCCGCGTTATAGGCGGCAGCCGCCAGCGTGCGGTCGCCCTTGTAGCGTTTCAGCAGCGCCTGCAGGTAGCGCGCCCCGCCGCTGATCGACTGCTCGGCCGAGAACGGGTCGGTCACCCCCATCTCGGTGGCCGTATCGGGCATCAGCTGCATCACCCCCTGCGCGCCCTTGGGCGACACCGCAGCCGCGTCGAAGTTGCTTTCGGCATGGGCGATGGCCCGCAGCCAGGCGTCTTCCACCCCGGTGGCGCGGGCCGCGGCCTTGAACTGGCGCGCGTGCCGGTTCAACTGCGCCGGCCCCACTTTGCCCAGCCCCGGGTGCGCCGGCTCGCCCGGCGGGGTGGTCACGGTGAACTTCAGGAACACCCGCGAGCCCGGCAGGTTGCGGGTGGAGTACACCGGCACGCCGTCCTGCTCGCGTTCGTACAGGGTGCCACTGAACACCCCCATGTTTCCCCACAGGTTGGGGGTCTGCACCGCGTTGTCGTCCACCTGCTGGGCGGTGCACTTCGAGCCCGGCTCCGGCGCGGTGGCCAGGCTGACCGTGTTGTTCTGCACGCAGCGGTACACCGTACGTGCCACGGCCGGCCCACACGGCAGCAGCGACAACAGGGCCAAAGCGACAGGCAACGGACGCGTCATGGGGGAAGGCCCGCAGGGCGGGCGCGGCGAGCGGTGGCGGGATGATCCGGCCGTACCGATGACGGCCCGGTGACGGCTTCACCTCGTTCATGCGTCCCGATACCGACACTGGGCAAATCCCGACAGCGTTCTGAGTGAAGTTCTGTTTCCATAGCCGCCTGCGGGTGGTGTCATAGCCGCACCCCCTACACCCGACTGCACCGAGGTCAGCTTGAAGCGCGCCAGGATCATCGCCGCCATCGTGCTTGCCGCCCTCATCGGCGCGGTCGTCCCCGTTCTCACGGTGGCGTACTTCACCTGGGCACGGCAGCAGGAGCACGAACAGCGCACCCTGGCCAGCACCGCAGAGCGCACCCTGCTGCGTGCGCACCGCGCTTACGAAGGCGGTCTGATGGCCCTGCGCAAGCTCAACCAGACCCCGTTGCCGCCCTGTTCGCCGGAGCATCTGCAGTTGATGCGCAACCTGGCGGTCAGCACGCATACCGCCGAGCAGGTCGGCTACTTCGAGGGTGGCCGCCTGCGCTGTACGTCATGGGGGGTGACCGAAGACGACATCCCCGAGCCCCTGCCCGACCACGTCACCGCTGACGGGGCCGGCATTTCCCTGGGGGTGCGCCCGCAGGCCGGCGACGGCAGCCCGATGGTGGCGGTGCAGCTGGGTCGGCACGACATCATCATGGACCCCAGCCGGTTCGTTGACGTCATTGCCGACCCCAACGTGCGGCTGGCCGTGGCCACGCCGGACGGTCGCCTGCTCGTGCAGCAGGCACTGCCCGACCAGAACCTGCTTCTGGAACTGCTGCGCAAGCCGTCCAGCGGGCGCACAGCGCGCAGCTGGTACGCCACCGCGCAGGACCAGGAGTGGCTGGCAATCGCGGTCTCTCCGCGCACCGACTTCCGCACCAGCCTGTATCGCCAGCTGATGCAGCTGCTGCCGCTGGGTGTGGCCGGCGCGGCGTTCGGCGTGTTCGGCGCGTGGTGGCTGTCGCGGCGGCGCATGACCCTGCGCAGTGAACTGACCAGCGCAGTGCGCCGGGGTGAGTTCAGCATGCAGTACCAGCCCATCATCGAACTGGACACCGGCATCTGCGTGGGCGCCGAGTCGCTGGTACGGTGGAGCCGCCCCGACGGCACCTCGGTGCGGCCCGATCTGTTCATTCCGGTGGCCGAGGAAACCGGCCTGATCAACGCATTGACCGACCACGTCATCGACCAGGTCATCCAAGACATGCGCGAGCTGCTGGTGCGCGACCGCAGCGCGCACATCGCGATCAATCTTTCCGCAGGCGACGTCGGCAGTGGGCGGGCGTTGAAGGTGCTGTCGGCCAAGCTGCAGGGCACCGGCATCCACCCGCAGCAGATCTGGCTGGAGGCCACCGAGCGTGGCTTCATCGACATCCAGGGCGCGCGCACCTCGCTCGCTGCCGCGCGGCGCGCCGGCCATTGCGTGGCCATCGACGACTTCGGGGTCGGCTATTCCAGCCTGCAGTACCTGCAGACCCTGCCGCTGGATGCCTTGAAGATCGACAAGTCGTTCATTGAAGCCATCGGCACCCACAGCGCCACCAGCCCGGTCACCTCGCACATCATCGACATGGCCAAGACACTGGGGTTGTTCACCGTGGCCGAGGGCATTGAAACCTCGGCGCAGCTGGCGTATCTGCAGGCCCGGCAGGTGGAATTCGGCCAGGGCTGGCTGTTCTCCAAGCCGTTGCCGGCGGAGGAGTTCATCCGCTACCACGAGCAGCGGCTGAAGCAGTACGGCAAAGCCAAGGAAAACATGCAGAACCCCAACAGCGCGCACGATTGATCGCACGTAGAGCCGGGCTTGCCCGGCTGGGCGCGCCGACGCCATCCGCCGCGGGCGTTCATCCTCCACCGCTATAATGACCGCGCGGCAGCCAGCCGCCTTGTGTTGAGGTGTGCCCCCATGCGCCATTGATGCCGCCGTCGCAATGACGGCCTGACTCCCTTCCCGCCTGCCCTTCCGGGCGGTACGTCGCGGGGATTTCAAGGCATCCATGGAGGTCGCATGACCGCATTCGCACTCACGCTCGACCGCGTGACCTACACCCTGCCTGACGGGCGGGTCCTGTTTTCTGAACTTTCCACCACCTTCGACACCACCCCAACCGGGCTGGTCGGTCGCAATGGCGTGGGCAAAAGCGTGCTCGGCCGTCTGCTGGCCGGGCAGCTGACACCCAGTACCGGGCACATCCAGCGCCACGGCCGGGTGCACCTGCTGGCCCAGCACAGCGGCGAACTGCCCGGATGCATCGCCGACCTGGCCGGCGTGGCACCGGTGCTGGATGCGCTGGCCCGCATTGAGGCCGGCAGCGTGGACCCGGATGACTTCACCACCGTGGGCGAGCGCTGGACCCTGCGCGAGCAGCTGCAGGCGCAGTGGCAGCAACTCGGCCTGCCGCCGCTGGACCCAAACGCCCCCGCACGCCAGCTGAGCGGCGGCCAGGCCATGCAGGTGGCACTGGCCGGGGCCCTGCTTTCCGACGCCGACGCCCTGGTGCTGGATGAACCGAGCAATCATCTCGACAGCGGGCATCGCCACCGTCTGATCGAGGCTCTGGAGCAGTGGCGCGGCGGGTTGGTGGTGATCAGCCACGACCGTGCCCTGCTGCAGCACATGCAGCGCATCGTCGAGCTCACCCCGGGCGGTCTGCACAGCTACGGTGGCAACTTCGAGGTGTATGCGCAGCAGAAGGAGCAGGCACAGCGCGCGGCCGAAGCCGAGCTGGCCCTGCGCAGGCACGAGCGCCGGCAACAGCAGCATGCCGAGCGGGAGCAACGCGAACGTCAGGCGCATCGCCAGGCGCGTGCCACACGGGACGCGCGTACCGCGAACCAGGCTCCCATTCTGCTGGGGGGCATGAAGAACCGCAGCGAGCACAGTGCGGGTCGATTGCAGGCGCAGCTGGCGCAGCGGCGTGCCGAGGGTGAGGCACGGGTCCGTGAAGCCGCCGCGCAGGTGGACGCTGACGTGCAGGTAGCGCTGCTCGGTCTTGCGTTGAGTGCACCGGGACCGCAGGTGTGCGCCGAGCTGCGGCAGGTGCAGTTGCCCCATCTTCCTGCAACGCGCGGGCGCATGGACCTGCGCATTACGCGCGGCATGCGGCTGGCGGTCTGTGGGGCCAACGGCAGCGGCAAGTCGACGTTGCTGCGGGTGCTGGCTGGCGTGCTGCCGCCAGCGTCAGGTGAGGTGCGGCGTGCGGCGACCACCGCGTACCTGGATCAGACCCTGTCGTCGCTGCCCGCGCAGCAGAGTGCGCTGGAACTGCTGCTGCAGGCGAACCCGACGGCGGGCGAAGGCGTGCTGCGCACGCGGCTTGCGCTGCTGGGGCTGGATGCCGAACGCAGCCTGCGTCCGCTGAACACGCTGAGCGGCGGCGAGCGGATGAAGGCCGCACTGGCGGCGGTGCTGTATGCGGAACAGCCGCCGCAGCTGTTGCTGCTGGATGAGCCGGGCAACCACCTGGACCTTCCGTCGCTGGCGGCGCTGGAGGAGATGCTGCGTGGATATGGCGGTGCGTTGGTGATCGTTTCGCACGATGAGGCGTTGCTGCAGGCGGTGGGGATAGAACACCGATTGCAGATGCCCCCGTAGAGCCACGCCCTGCGTGGCTTCGCGGTGGTGGATTTCATGCGAACGGCAGCCACGCAGGG
>JAEXNZ010000258.1 GCA_023439425.1 Pseudomonadota bacterium | reverse complement strand
CGTCTGGTGGCAACTGGAGAACCGTCAGCTCAAGCCGAAACCCTGGAGCTCCATTTCCCGGGTGGCGTGAACGTTGCCTTGCGAGTGAAAGAAGGCAGCAGATAGTCAGCGGCAGACCGCAACCGTTCTTGAACGCTGGTCGATCAGCACCACACTCTGCTGCAGCGCTTCTGCACCTACCAGTGGTTCGGGGAACTTTGCCGATACCCGGATCTCCACGTCCTCCAGGCTTGCCTGGCCTACACGCACAGGCCCATGCAGCGTTGCGCGCCACGTCTCGAGCTGACCGTTGGTCAACTGCGAACGCACCGCTTCCTGTAGCGGAACGTCCGAGATTCCTTCATATACGGCCTGGGGCAGCACCAGATTGACGTTGGCTCCCGTGTCCAGCTGGGCGACAAGCGCGTGCCCTGCAACGGTGACGGGAATGCGGAAGGCGCGCTCATAGGGCAGGGCGTTCCGATCTGAAGGCGACATCGCATGGCGCAGGGTAAAGCTCAGAATCCTGCGCGGGTAATCAATCACCAGCAGGCCATCGCCGAAGAACTCACGACCGAGAATGCCGTGGAACGCAGCCTCGGCGCTGTTGCGCTTGTTGTAGTCCCGGGTAATCAGTTCAAGGTCGCGGTGTACCAGCTCGCCCAGCGCCAGTGACTGCACCCGGGTGGTTTCGACCGCGGCCGTGCTGACCCCGTCGGACGTGGTGGACTCACCGTGCTTCTCAAGGTCAAGCAGTGCGACCAGGCTCGCATCCACCCGGCCCATACCACTGGCTCCGGTATCCACCGCGAATCGGTAGGGGCCGCCCCCGTTGACCTTGGCCCGCACGTAGATGCGACCGTCCACGGTCTGGAACGGAACATGGACCTGCGCGTCCTTCGCGGCCACGCCGGCAAGCTGGCATGCATCAGTGGGCGGCTTTGCCAGAACCGCAGGTGCCATCAACAGGCATAGAACGGACAGCAGTCCCCCCGTTCGCATGGCAGCGTAGACGTCCTTGTGCATTGGCATGTCCGTTCTCTGGATGGACGGCCAGAGTGTCCGGCGGCGACCGGTTGCGCCAGTGGTCCTGCGACGAAACCGCTTTCCACCCGACCAAACGCAGTGCATGCGGTGCGAACCTGGGGCCGCGCCGCCTTCACTCAGCGAAGATCAGGTTGAGCAGCACACCTTCGTCCTCCCCAGCCCGATCGTGATTGGCCAGATGGATGATGGACAGCTCCAGCGCCGGGACCCGCAGGATCAGCGTTCTGAACCCCCACAGTCCGCCCCCATGGAAAACATACTCGTGACCTCCATGCTGTCCAATCTCCAGGCCGGAGCGATAAGCCGGTGTACTGCCGTCGGACAGGGGGAGCGGCTGCAGCATGTCGCGCAGCAGGCTGCCCGGCGCTTTCCATTCCGCATGCCAGTGCCGCTCCCACCGGACCAGCTCATCGGTACTCGCGTAAGTGCCACCATCACCCACCGTGTTGGCATTTCCAAGCAGCTGCTTCAGACCGAGCGGCCTGGTCGCGTCAGTCTCGTAGCTGAAGGCGCGATGGGGAATGATGCTGAAGCGGTCCGCATCAAACGTGATGTGCGTCATGCCGCGCGGTGCGAACAGGTGCTCGGTGGCAAATGCCTGCATTGGACGTCCGGACAATCGTTCTACCAGGGTCGCGAGCAGAATGTAGTTGCTGTTGCTGTAGCGATGTTGGGTACCCGTGACAAACTCCACCTCGTCGAAGCTGGAGATCATCCGCAGAAGGTGCTGGTTGCTGAAGTAGTCGCCCTCGTGCCGACCAAGCTGAGCGTGCAGGTACTTGAAGTAGTCGGGGATGCCACTGCTGTGATTCAGCAGGTTGGCCACAGTGAAGGGCTGCTCGAAGGCGGCAAGCTCGGGTAGATGTGTGCTGACATCGTCATGCAGGGAGATCCTGCCGTCGCGTATCAATGTCCACACGCAGGCAGCAGTGAACTGCTTGGATTCCGAAGCAAGGTAATAGGCGGTATCTCCGCTCAGCGGAACCTGAAGCTCAACGGACGACATGCCACGATGAAGCTCATACACGACTGAGCCCTCGCGGAGAACCACCGCGCTGAACCCCGGGCCGTGCGTCGGAAAGTCCCGCGCTCGCGCATCGAAATGACTGAAGAGCTGTTGCATCGGATCATTCACAGGTCGTTCTCAATCGGGGAAACTCGCGGTACTGGCCCTCGGAACTGCCAGATGCCAACGTGCAGTGTTGGCGTTACCATCGGGCTCTCCATTTTCCCGCATCCGGGTGACACATGCTCAACCACGTCATGGTCGGTTCCAACGACATCGAACGCTCGAAGGCCTTCTACAACGCGGTACTCGGCGGCGTGTTCGGAGCCCGCGAGCCGTATGAGAACCGTGCCGACTCCGGCCACGTCCGCCTGTTCTACCGCCATGACGGCAGCAGCTTCTGTGTCAGCCAGCCCATCAACGACGAGCCGGCCACGCCCGCCAACGGAGCCACCATCGGCTTCAAGTGCACGTCGCCGGAGCAGGTCCAGGCCTTCCACGATACGGCGGTGGCGGCCGGCGGAACCTCCATCGAGGCCCCGCCGGGACTGCGTGAGAGCAACATGGGCGCGGCGTGGCTGGCCTATGTGCGCGATCCGGATGGGAACAAGCTGTGCGCGATCTATCGCCCCGTGTAAGGGGCGTGATACATCACTGCTTTGTCGGCTTCAGCGTCAGGGTGCCGCATCTGCTGCCCATCATGGCGAACTGAGCCACCTTGCGGTCGCGACTGATGGCGACACGGATCTCGCAGTTGCGCTTGTAGGTCACATCGCCCCAGTACTCCTCGTGCACCAGCCGACCGTCTTTCGGGCCGGTGAAGGTGCCCTGGGCTTCGCGCACGGTGTATGAGGTGTCGTTGGAGTAGACCAGGACTACCCACTGCCGGTCTGGCACGGTGCCGAACTGGCTGGGAACGCCGAAGTGCTCAATCACGTCCCGTACCGGTCGCCCCTGCCAGTCGGAGTTGTAACGGGTACTCGGGATGCTGGCGCAACCGCTCAGCAGCAGGGCCGAAACGCCCGCGGCGATCATCCATTTCATGGCACCAGCT
>JAEXNZ010000227.1 GCA_023439425.1 Pseudomonadota bacterium | reverse complement strand
CCCTCCGGTCGTGCTCATCGCCCCGGTTGGGGCCGACGGTTGGTCGGCACGCCACGGATCGCCGGCTCAACCCGCCGGCGGCTCCTTGCTGTTGAACACGCGCTCCAGCACCTCGGAAAGCTCGCTTTCCGAGAACGGCTTGGTCAGATACGCCTTCGCGCCCTGGCGCATGCCCCACATGCGGTCGGTGTCCTGGTCCTTGGTGGTCACCAGAATCACTGGAATATGCTTGGTGGTGGGTTCGCGCGACAGCGTGCGGGTGGCCTGGAACCCATTGAGGTTAGGCATTACCACATCCATCAGCACGAGGTCCGGCAGCTCGGCCTTCGCCACTTCCACGCCGAGCGCGCCGTCATCGGCGGTCAGGATTTCGTGCCCCATCTTCTCGACCATGCGCCGGATGCCCATTTGCTGCGACGGCGAATCGTCCACGATCAGAATGCGTGCCATGTTATTCCCCAGATAATGCCAAGCAGTGTAGGCCCGGCCTGTGTCAGCGTGAAGGACTGGATGCGCCGTCTGTCGCCCAGCTGCAACGCTCAGTCGATTCGCACCACGGTGCGGCCCAGTGAATGGCCGGCCAACATGGTGTCGAACACCTCCGTCAGCCCATCAAGGGTGACTTCGCGGGTGCAGATCGCAGCCAGATGACGCGGCTTCCACTCGTTGCCGAGACGGTGCCAGACCTGTTCGCGCAGATCGCGCGGTGCCGACGAGGACGACACCCCCAGCAGCGACACGCCGCGGATGATGAAGGGCATCACCGTCATGTCCAGCGCCGGGCTGGCAGCCAGCCCCGCGCTGACCACGCTGCCGTAAGGCACGGTCTGCGCCAGCAGGCTGGCCAGCATCGGCCCTCCGGCATTGTCCAGGCCGCCACCGAAGCGTGCCGACTCCATCGGCCGGGTGGTGGCGAGGACCTCACGCGGCAGCACCTCGGCCGCGCCCAGGTCGCGCAGGAAGCCGGCCTGATCTGCCTTGCCGCTGATCGCATGGACCTCGAAGCCCGCCTGGCTGAAGATATCCACCGCCAGCGCACCGACCCCGCCGGTCGCCCCGGTCACCGCCAGGGGCCCATGGGCCGGTGTCTGCCGGTTGTCGCACATGCGCAGCAGGGCCAGCGCGGCGGTGAAGCCGGCGGTGCCGATGATCATTGCCTCGCGGGCGCTGAGCCCGGCCGGCAGGCCGATCACCGCGCTCGATTCCAGCCGCACGTACTGGCTGTAGCCGCCGTCGCGGGTTTCGCTGAGCCCGCAGCCGGTCGCCAGCACCGCGTCGCCCTCGCGCCAGGCCGGGGCGGTGGAGGCGACCACGGTGCCGGCCACATCGATCCCGCCGACCAGCGGGAAGCGGCGCAGAATGCGGCCCTTGCCGGTCCCGGCCAGGGCGTCCTTGTAGTTCACCGACGACCACTGCGCGCGGATAACCACCTCGCCAGGGTTGAGCTGGTCCAGGCCGATGGCCTCGAGGCCGCTGCGGTGGCCGTTGTCGTCCTGATGGATGCGGAAGGCGTTGAACGTGGCTGGAAGCGTCATCAAGTGGCCAGATCGGAGGGTAGGGGGCTTCACCTTACCCCGTCTGGTCCGGCCGGGGCACGACCCCGGTCCCAGTCCGACCGGCCGATGAATCGACCTTTCAGCAAGCGCCCCCCTTCCAATCCTGCCGGTTCGCCCCATCTTGTAGAATCGGGACGCAATGACCGGTTGACGGTGCGGGAGTGGCCCGCAGGCAACCTATTACTGATGGAGCGTGCATGGCCTGGAATACACCCGGCAGCAACAAGGGCGGACAAGGCCCCGACGAGAATCGACGCGGACCGTTCGGCCCGCGCGGTGGCGGTGGCGGTGGTGGCGGGTGGGGTGGTTTCCCCGGTCCGCTCAAAGACCTGTTCGATGGGGGCATCCTGCGTTGGGTGGCCGTGGCCGCGGTGCTGCTGGTGCTGTTCTCCAGCTTCCAGCTGATCGGCGAACAGCAGCGCGGCGTGGTCCTGCGTTTCGGCCAGTTCTCGCGCATCCTGCAGCCCGGCCCGAACTTCAAGCTGCCGTGGCCGATCGATTCGGTCACCATGGTCAACGCGACCCAGATCAAGACCTTCAGCAGCGACGTGCCGGTGCTGACCCGCGATGAAAACATCGTGCGGGTCTCGCTGAACGTGCAGTACCGCGTGGACGACCCGCAGCTGTACCTGTTCGGCACCCTGGACGCCGACCAGATGCTGGAGCAGTCCGCGCAGAGCGCCGTGCGTGAACAGGTGGGCCGTGCCGACCTCAACACCGTGCTCAACAACCGCGGCCCGCTGGCCGCAGCGGCGGAAGAGCGCCTGCAGGCCTCGCTGAAGAGCTACCGCACCGGCCTGAGCGTCACCGGCCTGACCCTGCCCGACGCGCGTCCGCCGGAAGAGGTGAAGCCCGCCTTCGACGACGTCAATGCCGCCCAGCAGGTCAAGGAACGCCTGATCAACGAAGCCCAGGCCTATGCCGCCAAGATCGTGCCGGAAGCGCGCGGTCAGGCGTCGCGTGCCCGCACCACCGCCGAGGGCTACAAGCAGGCCGCCGTGGCCAAGGCCACCGGTGACGCCGAGCGCTTCAGCCAGCTGCAGGTCCAGTACAAGGACGCCCCGGAAGTCACCCGCAAGCGTCTGTGGCTGGAAACCGTGCAGCAGGTGTTGTCGGAGAACCGCAAGGTCATCGGCGGCGATGGTCGCCAGCTGATCTACGTGCCGATGCCCGACAACCGCAGCGGAGCCGCACCGGCCAGTCCCACCCTGCCGGGCATCACCTCCGAGGTGATGATGCCGTCGCTGCCGGCCAGCACGCCGGTGGACGGCGTGCGCAATGCCGAACGCCCGACCACGCGACCGGCCGGTCGTGAAGGAGCCAACCGATGAAGAGTCCCCTGTGGATTGGCCTGGCCGTGGCCGCCCTGCTGGCCCTGTTGGGGTCGGTGTACGTGGTCCGTGAGGACCAGACCGCCATGGTCCTGCACCTGGGCAAGGTGGTGCGTGCCGACGTGAAGCCCGGCCTGCATTTCAAGGTGCCGCTGTTTGAAACCGTGCGCGTGTTCGACCGCCGCTTCCAGGTGCTCGACACCGCCCCGGCGCGTTACTTCACCGCCGAGCAGAAGGACGTCAGCGTCGACTTCTTCGCCATCGGTTACATCAAGGACACCCGCGCCTACTACCGTGCCACCGGTGGCGACGCCAAGCTGGCCAACCAGCGTCTGGCTCCGATCATCACCGATTCGCTGCGCAACCAGATCAACTCGCGCACCCTGCAGCAGCTGGTCTCTGGCGACCGCAGCGAGCTGATCGCCAACCAGTTGACCGGCATCAACGAAGCCGTGAAGGGCCTGGGCATGGAGATCGTCGACCTGCGCATCAAGCAGATCGACCTGCCCACCGACAGCCAGGTGATCAGCGACGTGTACGAACGCATGCGCGCCCAGCGCAAGCAGGAGGCCGCCAAGCTGCGCGCCGAGGGTGAGGAGCAGTCGCTGACCATCCGCGCCCAGGCCGACCGCGAAGCCACCGTCATCGTGGCCGAAGCTGAACGCGATGCCCAGCAGCTGCGCGGTGCCGGCGACGCCGAAGCTGCCCGCATCTACGGCAAGGCCGGCAATGCCGACCCGTCGTTCTATGCCTTCTACCGCAGCCTGGAGGCCTACCGTGGCTCCATGACCGACGGCAACGGCGTGATCGTGCTGGACAAGAACGACCCGTTCCTGCAGTACCTCAAGAGCGACCGCTGACCGGTGGATGAAGCCGCCGCCCCCCGGGGTGGCGGTGGACCCTGGAAACCCGGATAATGCACAAAAGCCGGACGGGCCCTCCCGTTCGGCTTTTTCTGTGTCTGGGCCTTCCATCGCTGGCTGCTCCCCGTTGGAGCCGCCTTCACGCGCTGGCTGGCACGGTCACGGTCTACTCTCTCGCGGCCCCGATGGCCGCAACAATTCGAGGAGCCCGTCATGGGTCAGTCTGTCGTAGTGTTGGGTGCCCAGTGGGGCGATGAAGGCAAGGGCAAGATCGTCGATCTGCTCACCGAGGAGATCGG
>JAEXNZ010000199.1 GCA_023439425.1 Pseudomonadota bacterium | reverse complement strand
CTGGACGCGCTGCTGCGCGCCTTCGTTGAGCAGCGCCGGATGAAGATCTCCGGCGAGTACCAGCCGTGCTACCGGGTGCTCGCCTGACCTGAGCCGGCCGGGCAGGGCGGGGCGGGCGTCAAGGCATTGACGCCCGTCGCCCCCGGGCGACCGTTCGTCCCTCTGCCCCTTGCCGCCCGGCGGCGGGGCGTTCATTGTCCATGCCATCACGCTGGGGAGCGTCCCATGTCTTTGCGCCTGTCCAAGGGCTTCACACTGCTGGAACTGATGGTCACGGTTGCCGTCGTGGCAGTGCTGGCGTCTGTCGCGTTTCCGAGCTTCCAGAGCAGCATCCGGTCCAACCGGGCTGCCACGGCGCACAATGAGCTGATCGGCCTGGTCAACCTGGCCCGCAGCGATGCCATCCGCAACAACCGGGGTGGCGGCGTCTGTGGCAGCAGCACGGGCTCCAGCTGCGACGGGCAGTGGGGTCGGGGCATGATGGCGTTCAGTGACAGCAACGGCGATAACGCGTTCAGCAACGGAGAGACCGTGCTGCGCTTCAGCGCGGTCAATACCGCGATGGCAGTTACCGGACCCGCAACGCTGATCGGCTTCGACAGTCGTGGTCGCCGCCGTGCCAACGGCAATCAAGTGGTCACCCTGCAGCCCTCGCAGTGTGGTGGCCAGAAACTGCGCAGCACCATGACCATCAATGCCTCCGGTCAAGTCACCACAGTCAAGGGAGACTGCCAGTGATCCGTACCCCTTATCGGCCTCGCCGCGCGCAGGCGGGTTTCAGTCTGCTGGAAGTGCTGATCGCCGTTGTTGTGCTGGCCTTCGGATTGCTGGGCTTCGCGCTGCTGCAGACCATGAACATCCGTTACGTGCAAAGCGCCAACTACCGTACCCAGGCCACGAACCTCGCGTACGACCTCACCGAGCAGATGCGTAGCAACCGCTTCCAGTCGGCGTGGTACAGCAATGCCAGCTTCGCCGCCGGCAGCAGGACCGCGACCGGTGTGTGCTCGCGGCCGACGGCGGTGGTGACCCTGGACCAGAACATTGCCCGCTGGCAGTGCCAGGTGGTCAAAGCCCTTGGCGACAACGCGTCCGCAGCGGTGACGGTCGTCGACGGTGTGGCCCGGATCAGGATCAGCTGGGCCGACGAGCGTTGGAGTCGTACCGCGCCTGACGCCACCACCACTTTCGAAATCCAGACCCAGCTATGAAAGGGCCGCTCATGTTCCGTACCCGTCAAGCAGGCCTGTCCCTGATCGAGCTGATGGTCTCGCTGGTCATCGGCATGCTGTTGATGCTGGGCGTCGTCCAGGTCTTCATCGCGTCCCACTCGGCGTCGCGTCTTTCCGAAGGCGTCGCACGCGCGCAGGAAAGCGGTCGCTTTGCTCTGGATTTTCTGGAGCGTGACATCCGCATGGCCGGGCACATGGGGTGCGTCAATGACCAGGCGCATTTCGTCAAGGGCATGAACTCGCCCAAGAACAACATCAACGTCGCCACCGGCAGCGGCAACCCACTCGACTTCAGTGTGGCCATCCAGGGGTATGAAGCACCCGATACCAATCCGACCTCCACCCTGGTGGTCGGGCAGGGTACGCAGCCTGCCGGGCTGCCGGGTTCGATCAGTGGCCTGAGTCCCGCGCCGCTGCCCGGCAGCGACATTCTGGTGTTGCGCTTCCTTGCGCCTGAAGGCGTGCCGGTAACCGCGATCAATGGACAGGAGTTGACCGTCGATACCGCGCGCTGGGCGCGACTGACCCAGGGCGGCATCGCATCGCCCACCTTGTTCGGCATTGCCGACTGCAACTCGGTGGACATCTTTGCCGGTACCACCGTTGCCGGAAAGATCACCGGTGCCACCGTGGACTTCACCCGCTACGCACCTCAGCCGGAGCCGACCCAGGTCTACCGTGCAGAGTCGATGGTCTATTACATCGGCCAGGGCACCAACGGACCTGGTCTGCGCCGCGCTCGCGCCGATTCCACCGGCGGCTACGTCATCAATGAAGAGATGGTGGAAGGCATTGAAAATCTGCAGTTCATGTACGGTCTGGATACCACGCCCGTCGTGACCGGTGCGACACCCCCGGTGGGCAATATCACGGTGCAGAACGTCGCCTCCGCTGTCACCACCGCCACCGACGCTACCGGTGCCGCGGAGTGGCGCCGTGTTGGCATGGTGCAGGTGGGCCTGGTGGCGCGCAGCGCTGATCGTTCGGGTACCAACGCAAATTCCCGGCCATCCGACGATGCGGCAAAACTGGGCGTACTTGGCATGAACTACAACCAGGAAGGCGCGACCGACGGCCGGTATCGCACCGCCTATGAAGTCAGTATCGCCCTGCGCAACCGGCTGTTCGGGAATTGACCATGAACCGTTCCTCTCGCTCATCGTTCCAGTCGGCCCCGCGGCAGCAGCGCGGTGCCGTGTTGTACGTCGCTCTGATCATGCTGTTGCTGCTCGCCCTCCTTGGCGTAGCCGGCATGCAGGTGGCGGGCATGCAGGAAAAGATGGCTTCCAACTATCGCGCGGCCAGTCGCTCCTTCCAGAACACCGAAGGCACGGTGCGCAATGTTGAACGCGCGGTAGAGGCTGTGACCGACCGCACGGCCCTCCCGACGGGCAGCCTGCTTACCAGTTCAACCAGCATTGGTCAGAACTGCGAGGACGGCTTCGATCCGGTCAAATGGGGAAGCGAACAGGTGCCCACTGCATCGCCACGCATCAACGTGCGCCAGATCGACCAATGCGGTGGTCCGGGCGGTAATGCCCTGGACATGGGGGTGGCCAATGACCGGACCTCGGCCACCTTCCAGATCACCGCGTACTCCGTTGATGACGCGGCCAATCCGACCTCGTCGTCGGTCATCGACACCATTTTCAAGCTCTGAGGACGCGGCCATGGCTTCGCGCAGATTCAAGTGGACGGCCGCCGGTTCGACGGTGGCAGCAATCGGCCTGGCATTTGTCGGCTACAACC
>JAEXNZ010000162.1 GCA_023439425.1 Pseudomonadota bacterium | reverse complement strand
TAGCGCGGGGCTGGCCCCGCGGCCTTCCATGGCCGGCGGACCAGCGGGGCAAGCCCCGCTCTACGATTCGCCGGACGCGGTGGTCGATTCGCCGGTCATGGGGTTCCGG
The DNA here is from genome assembly GCA_023439425.1 of Pseudomonadota bacterium. GTDB lineage: Bacteria > Pseudomonadota > Gammaproteobacteria > Xanthomonadales > Xanthomonadaceae > Stenotrophomonas. The sequence goes on along the minus strand of JAEXNZ010000162.1, from coordinate 4,965 downwards.
CCAGCCACTCGTCGTCCGAGCCTTCATTGATATCCGCGAACAGCGGCGTGGAGAAGTACCGCTCTCCGGTATCCGGCAACATCGCCAGCAACACACTCCCGGGTTCAGCTTTCGCCGCCACATCCAGCGCGCTGGCCACCGTGGCCCCGGCCGAAATGCCGACAAAGATCCCTTCCTCTGCCGCCAACCGGCGCGAGGTCTCGATCGCACGGGCATCATCGATGTTCAGCAGTTGATCGTAGATTTCACGATTCAGCACGTCCGGCACGAAGTCCGGGGTCCAGCCCTGGATCTTGTGCGGCTTCCACTCGGCCCCGCCCAGCAGGGCTGCGCCTTCCGGCTCGGTGGCGATGATCCGGGTTTCCGGCCGAGCCACCTTCAACACTTCGCCCACGCCGGTCAGGGTGCCGCCGGTACCCCAGCCGGTCACGAAGTAGTCCAAGCGCTTGCCGGCGAAGTCACGCAGGATCTCCGCGGCGGTCGTGTTGCGGTGGTAGGCCGGATTGGCCGGGTTGGTGAACTGGCTGGCCAGGAACCAGCCGTGCTCCTCGGCGAGCTCCTTGGCCCGGCGCACCATGCCTGAGCCGCGCTCGGCCGCTGGGGTCAGGATCACCTTGGCCCCGTAGGCGCGCATCAGCTTGCGGCGCTCGATCGAGAAGGTTTCCACCATGGTGGCAACGAACTTGTAGCCGCGTGCCGCGGCCACCATTGCCAGCGCCACGCCGGTATTGCCGGAGGTGGCTTCCACGATGGTGTCGCCGGGCTTGAGCAGGCCGCGCGCTTCGGCATCCAGGATGATCGCCAGCGCCAGCCGGTCCTTGACCGATCCGCCGGGATTGAACGACTCGACTTTGGCATACAGGGTGACGTGCTCGGGGGCGATCCGGTTCAGGCGCACCACCGGGGTGTTGCCAACGGTGTCCAGGATCGAGTTGTACAGGGCCATGGGATGCTCCACAGGAAACGTAAGGGGCCGGGCGGCTCAGCGCTGACCGTAGCGCTGGCATATGACCGCGCGAAATGACCTGATTACCTTCATAAACAACGTTTGGTTATAAGCTGGTGACGGCAACTGTCTTACAGTCATGCCGTCCCTTTCCCTGCCTGCGGCACGCCCATGACGCTGACCCAACTCCGTTACCTGGTCGCCATCGCCGACGCCGAGCTCAACATCACCCTGGCCGCCTCGCGGGTGCATGCCACCCAGCCGGGCCTGTCCAAGCAGCTCAAGCAGCTGGAAGACGAACTGGGGTTCCTGTTGTTCGTACGTAAAGGACGCAGCCTGGAGGCCGTGACCCCGGCCGGGGTGGAGGTGATCGGTCGCGCCCGCGCGGTGCTGGCCGAAGCCAACAACATCCGCACCTATGCTGCCAACCAGCGCCGCGAAAGCCAGGGCCAGCTGATCCTGACCACCACCCACACCCAGGCCCGCTTCGTACTGCCGCCGGCGGTGGCGCGGATCAAGCAGGCGTACCCGCAGCTCAGCGTGCACCTGCAGCAGGCCGCCGAGAGCGACGCGCTGGATCTGCTCAGCCAGGGCGATGCCGATATCGCCATCATCTCCACTGCCGGGGCCGAACCCACCGCCGGGCTGGCCATTCCGCTGTACCGCTGGCGGCGGCTGGTGCTGGTGCCGCGCGGGCATGCGCTGGACCGCCCCGGTGCCGCGCCGGATCTGAATGCGCTGGCCGGGCAGCCGCTGATCAGCTACGAGTCGTCCACGCGGGGCAGTTCGTCGCTGCAGCGCGCGTTCGCGGCTTCGGGACTGACCCCGGACATCGCGTTGACCGCGCTGGATGCTGACCTGATCAAAACCTACGTGCGCACCGGTCTGGGTGTGGGCCTGCTGGCGGAAATGGCGGTCAATGCCAGCGATGAAGACCTGCGCGCGTGGCCGGCTCCGGCTCCGATTGATGAATGCATTGCCTGGGCGGTGCTGCCGCGCGACCGTGTGCTGCGTGATTACGCGCTGGAGCTGGTGCACGTGCTGGCCCCGCAGATTGACACGCGTGACCTGCGCCGGGTGATTGATGGGAACCAGGAGGCGAACTGGCCGGTGCCGCCTACGTGGGAAGAGCTGACGCAAACCATCACCGTCTAGCGACGGCGATGGTTTGCCCGCGCAACCGGTCCGGGCCCCAACGTGCCGTTGCCCGGCCCTGCGACGCTTGGTCGCACGCGGCGTTCGGCCGCATCGCGGTCGCTACAATTCCCCGGTGAACCGCCGTCGCCGTCCCTATGCCTTCCTGCTCCAGCTCGCCTTTGTGGCGACGCTGCTGATGGCGCTGGCTCCGCTGCTGAGCCGCTGGCAGCAGGCGCACGGTGACCCGGTGATGCTGATGCCCGGCGGCATGGCGCATGTCATGCCTGCCTTGCCCGACGCCGATTCACCGCCCCCGATGCACGACCACGCGGCAATGCATCACGGTGCATCGCATGCCATGCCGGATCACGCGCATCACGCGATGCCGGCCGAACCCGCGCCACCGCTGGACCCCCACGCCGGGCATGGTGAGGCCTGCGAATACTGCATGATGGCGTCACGGCTGATGCCGTGGCTGGCGGTCATCCTGGTGCTGCTGCCGGCCTTGCCGCGCATCGCCCCCCCGGTGCTACGCACCGTCCTGGCACCGCGCAGCTTGCGCTGGCCCGCCCACGCCCCTCGCGGCCCTCCACTGAACGCCTGAACACCGCCCACTGATTGCTCTGCTGCGCGCTGCCACACCGGCGGCGTGCACCTCCGCGTGTTCCTGGAGTTCCAACATGACGTTTGCTTCCCGTAACCCGGGCGCATTGACGCGCCTGTCCGTCTGCCTGCCCCTGGCATTGATCGCCCCCTCGCTGCACGCTGCCGATCGCGACGACGCCCGCACCCTCGATACCCTGGTGGTCACCGCCGCCGCGCCGTCGTCACCGCTGCAGTGGGTCACGGACCCACGCCTGCCGCGCCAACCGGTGCCGGCCAGTGATGGGGCCGACTACCTCAAGACCGTTCCCGGCTTCTCCGCCATCCGCAACGGCGGCACCAATGGCGACCCGGTGCTGCGCGGCATGTTCGGTTCGCGCCTGAACATCGTCAGCAATGAAGGCAACCTGATCGGTGCCTGCCCCTCGCGCATGGACAATCCGCTGTCCTACATCGCCCCGGAAACCTTCGACCGCCTCACCATCATCAAGGGGCCGCAGAGCGTCCGCTGGGGCGCCGGTGCCTCCGCCGGCACCGTGCGTTTCGAGCGCGACACCCCGCGCTTCGACGCCCCCGGCATCGACCTCGACGCCAGTGCCCTGATCGGCTCGCGCAACCGCAACGACCAGGTCCTCGACCTCACCGCCGGCGCTTCGCAGGGCTACGTGCGGGTCAACGGCAACCGTTCCGAAGCCGATGACTACAAAGACGGCAACGGCGATGTCGTCCCCTCGAAATGGCGCAAATGGAACAGCGACGTCGCCATCGGCTGGACCCCCGATGCCGACACCGTGCTGGAACTTTCCGCCGGCACCGGCGACGCCATCGCCCGCTATGCCGGACGCGGCATGGACGGTGCGGCCTTCAAGCGCACCAGCTACGCCGCCCGTTTCGAAAAGGACAACCTGCCGGGTGCGTGGGACAAGGTGCTGGCCAACGTCTACTACAACGACGCCGATCACCTGATGGACAACTACACCCTGCGTGAGCCGAACATGGCCAGCAGCATGCCGATGCCAATGGCGGCAAATGTCGATCGCCGCACTACCGGCGGCCGCGTCGCCGCCGAATGGCGCTGGCAGAACGTCGCCGTGGTGGCCGGTTTCGATGCCCAGGACAGCCGTCACCGCAGCCGCAGCGGCATGGGTCGCAACACCTACCGCCAGCAGCCGTGGAGCGTCGACGGCCGCTTTGAACAACGCGGTGTCTTCAGTGAAATCACCCTCGGCGAAGGCACTGCCCAGCGCTGGGTCAGCGGCCTGCGCATCGACCGCGCCGAGGTCACCGATGAGCGCGCCAGCGGCGGCATGATGGGCATGCCCAATCCCACGCTTGGCCAGACCCGTCGTGAAGATCTCGGCAGCGGCTTCTTCCGCTGGGAGCGCGATCTCAGCAGCGCACTCACCGCGTATGCTGGCGTTGGCCACAGCGAACGCATGCCCGATTACTGGGAGCTGTTCTCGCCCGACAGCGGCCCCGATGGCAGCATCAACGCGTTCAGCAGCATCCAGCCGGAAAAGACTACCCAGCTCGACCTCGGCCTGCAGTACCGAACGGACCGTCTCAACGCCTGGGTCTCCGCCTATGCCGGCCGCATCCAGGACTACATCCTGTTCACCTATCACGCTGGCGGCATGATGGGCAGCAGCAGCCAGGCCAGCAACATCGACGCCCGCATCGCCGGTGCCGAAGCTGGTGCCGAAGTGCAGGTCGGGCAGGGCTGGAAACTGGGCAGCACCCTGGCTTACGCCTGGGGTGAGGACCGCAGCGATGGCACCGCATTGCCGCAGATGCCGCCGATGGAAGCACGGCTCACCGCCAACTGGGAAGGCGCGCGCTGGAGTGCCGGGGCGTTGCTTCGCGCGGTGGCGCATCAGCATCGCGTAGCAACGGGGCAGGGCAATGTCGTGGCGCAGGATCTGGGGCCGAGTGCCGGGTTTGCGACGTTGGCGTTGAATGCGGCGTACCGGTTCAGCGATAGCCTTTCGGTCAGCGCCGGTGTCGACAATGTGTTTGACCGCGCTTACAGCGAGCATCTGAATCTGGCCGGGAGTGCGGACTTCGGGTTCCCGGCGGATCCGGTGCGGATCAACGAGCCGGGGCGGACGGCGTGGTTGAAGATGAATTACCGGTACTGAGAGATCGAACGAACCGGGCACCGCGAAGCCACGCAGGGCGTGGCTCTACGGCCGGCCGCGAGCGATGAACCATCGGGGGCGGGCGACGGGTAGCCCCCGGAGGGACACTCCACGGCATGGATGCCGTGGAGTAGCCTACAT
>JAEXNZ010000141.1 GCA_023439425.1 Pseudomonadota bacterium | reverse complement strand
GGGGACCGCGAAGCCACGCAGGGCGTGGCTCTACGGGACCCCCGGGGTGGTCAGTCCGCTTTGCGCTCGAACGCCTTGCCGTTGGGCAGCTCCACTGGCACGCCCTGCGCGTCGCAGGTGCCGGCATCGCACAGGCGCTGGCGCAGGCGCGGGGTGGCCTGCACGATCATGTGGTAGATCGTGTTCTGCTCGAGGGTGCCGCGAATGGCCTGGCTGCCGGGGCCACGGGCCCAGATGCCCACGTCTTCGCCGCCATGGCTTTCGCTCTTCATCGGCACCAGTGCTTCCTGCAGGTAATCCGGGTGCTCGGTGTCGACATGGGTCAGGTCCGGGCGGCCCTTGACCGGGTCGAAGCTGCTCGGCGCGTGCGGGTAGGTCTTGGGACCGGCCGGCTGCTGGTTGGTCTGGCCGGTGAAGCCCGGGCCGTTGGCATAGCTGAGCGTGGTGTAGGGCAGGCCGGTGCCGTCACGGGCCAGGTCCAGCGCGCCTGCGCCGTCTTCGCCGCCCTTGTCCTTCACCTTGCCCAGAATCGGGTTGCCGCGTGCCGGGTAGCCGACGAAGTTGAGGGTGTGCGAATGGTCAGCAGTGACGATGATCAGGGTGTCCTGGTCGGAGCTGGCTTCCACCGCCGCACGTACCGCGTCGGACATCGCCACGGTATCGCTAAGGGCGCGGTAGGCGTTGCCGCTGTGGTTGGCGTGGTCAATGCGCGCGCCTTCCACCATCAGCACATAGCCTTCGCTGTGACGGGACAGATTGGCGATGGCCGCGCGGGTCAGGTCGGCCAGGCTGGGCTCGCCGGACGGGTCGTCCTTGCGCTCGATCTCGTAACGCATGTGATCCGGCTCGAACAGGCCGAGCAGTGCCGGCGCATTGGTCGCGGCCTTCAACTGCTCCGCATTCCACACGTATGCGCCCTGCGGGTGCGTCTGCTTCCATTCATTGACCAGGCTGCGCCCGTCCAGGCGCAGGCCGACCTTGTCGTCGTACTCCGGGTCGGTTTCTTCGATGGTGGTGAACTGCGCGCGACCGCCGCCCAGGGCCACCAGCGGGCCACGCCCGTAGCGCGAGGTCGACAGCAACTGCTGGGCGATGTCCTGGCAGCCGGCGGCCTTGGCCGCCTCCGTCAGGTCGGTGTCGTTTTCCCAGTTGCGCTCCGGCGAATGTGCGTAGGTCGCGGCCGGGGTGGCATGGGTCAGGCGCGCGGTGGACACGATCCCGGTGGCCATGCCGGCGCTGTCGGCCAGCTGCAGCCAGGTCAACAGTCCCTTGTTCAGGCTGTCGGCGCAGTCGCTGCGGGTACCCGCGCTGACCCCGATCGCACCCATGTGGGTCTTCACGCCGGTGGTGATGGCGGTCATCGTGCCGGCTGAATCCGGGGTCTGCGAATCGGTGTTATAGGTCTTGCTGAACGCGGTGGCCGGGAAGCGCTCCCATGACAGCAGGTTCTCTTCACCCGAGCTGCCCTTTTGCTGCCCCTCGAAGATGCGGGCGGCGGCGACCGTGGTCAGGCTCATGCCGTCGCCCAGGAAGAGGATCACGTTCTTCGCCTTGCCGCCCATGGCCCCGTGACTGGCCGCCTGGGCCGCGCCGTTGCGGTACCACCACTGCGGGGTTTCGCCGGCCGGATGGGCGACGGTGGGCACCTGGACCTGTACGGCGGCAGCGGAGACGGAGGAAGAGGGCGCGGTGCTGGCGCAGCCGGCCAGCAGGGTGGTGGCCAAGGCGGCGACCAGGGGCGTGAAGCGGGACATGAACGCAGTCATCTCGATGTGAAACGGGCGTTCATTATGCAGAACCCAGAAAGGCACGCCGATGACACGCTGATTCCCCCTGCGGTATCTCGTTCCCGGGGGCGGGTTCAGCTACTGTGACGGGCTGTATCACTCTCCCCTGGAATGCTCATGACGCTGGTCTCTGCCTGGCTGCGGATCCCGTTCTGGCAGCGCGTCCTTGGCGGCTTCGTGCTGGGTGCGCTGGCCGGCTGGCTGCTCGGCCCGGCCGCTGAAACCTGGTTCGGTCCGCTTGGCGACCTGTACGTCACCCTGATCAAGATGATCGCGGTGCCGCTGGTGTTCTTCGCGGTGATCAACGCGATCTCTTCGCTGCACGGCCAGAAATCGGTGGCGGCGCTCGGCGGCCGTACCTTCCTGTGGTTCATCATCACCGCCGCGCTGGCGGTGTGCGTGGGCCTGGCCGTGGGTACCGTCATGCAGCCCGGCACCGGCAACCTCAGCCTGAGCATGGACCACGGCTATACGCCGCGCGAAGTGCCCAGCGTGGTCAAGGTGATCATGGATGTGGTGCCGTCCAACGTGTTCTACGCGCTGAGCGGCATCGGCACCCGGGTCAACGCAGCCGGCGAGACCGTGTTGGCGGCGGGTCGCGGTTCGATCCTGCCGGTGATCTTCTTCGCCGGGCTGGTCGGCTTTGCGATGGTGAAGCTGGGCGACAAGGTGGCCGAGGCGCGCAAGCTGACCGGTCAGATGAGCGAGATCATGATCCAGGTCACGCGCTTCGTGCTGGAAGTGACGCCGCTGGGTACCTTCGGCCTGATCGCAGGGCTGGTCGGCAGCTATGGGTTTGAAAAGCTGCTGCCGCTGGGCAACTTCGTGCTGGCGCTATATATCGCCTGTGCGCTGCACATCGTGGTGGTGTACGGCAGCCTGCTGCTGGCACACGGGCTGAATCCGCTGAAGTTCTTCCGCGGCGCATCGCCGGGCATGCAGGTCGCCTTTGTCAGTTCGTCCAGCTTTGCGGCGATGCCGGTGGCAATGCGGTCGATCACCCACAACCTGGGCGTGAACAAAGACTATGCCTCGTTCGCGGTGCCGCTGGGTGCCAGCATCAAGATGGATGGCTGCGGTGCGATCTACCCGGCGCTATGCGCGGTATTCATTGCCCAGTACACCGGCGTGCCGCTGACGCCCGAGCAGTATGTGGTGGTGCTGATCGCCTCGGTGCTGGGCAGCTTTGGCACCGCCGGCGTGCCAGGCACGGCAGTGGTGATGGCGACGGTGGTGCTCAGCGCGGCCAATCTGCCGCTGGAAACCATCGGCTATCTGTATGCCATCGACCGCATCCTCGACATGATGCGCACCCTGACCAACGTCACCGGGCAGATGCTGGTGCCGGTGCTGGTGGCGAAGGAAACCGGGCTGCTGGACCAGCAGGTCTACAACAATCCGGTCACCAATGTCGGGGTGGACGAAGACCCTGCCGCGCCGCAGTCCGGCAGCTGACTGCGCGCTGTAAAGGGTGTATCACCGGGTGTAACAGCGGTGATACACCCCGCGTTAAACCGCTGTTATCAAGGCGTTAGCGCTTTGCGACCACGCGTTCAGTCAATGTGAACGCACGCCAACGTGTAACACCTGCGTTGCGTTGAGCGCCCCACGCATACGCCCACGCCCTGCTGCTGTGGGCTTTCCAGACTTGGCACGAATGCTGCTCTACCTCTCCCGCATGGTTTCGGGAGATCGCGATGGACAGCGTTGCCGTACACAGCAGAACCGCACGCACCGGCCTTTGGCTGCTCGCCTTTGCCTTGGTGTTGCCGACCGCCGCACACGCCTCTGGTGCGCGTACGGGAGTGAAAGCGCAGCCGGGTGAAATGGTTCTGCTGCGCGATGTGTCCGCACGCACCGCTTACCGTCCTGCACCCCCGGGCATCGCCCTGATTGCCGATCCGACCCCGAACCACGAGATTTCCGGCGCGTTGGGGACCTCCAACGGCATGGACGAACTGGGCGACGACGATTTCGCTTCGATGGGCTCCAACACCGGCGTCGGTTCGGCCGCTCATCAACAGACGACGGTGGAGCGGGTTACCGGCGGCACCATCAACGCCACCCTGGGCAAGGCGACCCAGAACGGCGTGCTGTCCGGCAGTGGCCTGACCCAGAGCATGAGCACGCCGTTGAATGCGGTCGGCAATGCCACGCGCGGCATCGGCGACACCGTACGCGGTGCGCTGTCGCAGTTCCCGATGGGCGGGCAGCCCGCAGGTGGGCCTGGCAAATGAAGCGTTTCATTATCTGCATCACCGTGGCCGCACTGCTGCCACTGCCGCTCGCCGCACAGCAGGCCGACGACTACGGCGCGATGTTGAGCTATCTCAACCACACCCGTCTGGATGGCAGCGCGCTGCGCAACGCCGACGGTGCGATCACGGTGAACATGGTCGCCGGCGACCTCAACCAGCAGGCCAATCTGCTGGGCATGGCCAGCGGCGAGACGGCCACCACCAGCATCAATGTACGCCAGCGTCAGTCCGGCAACCGCATCAACAGCGGGCCGCTCGACGCCAGCGCCAGTATCGGCGGCCAGGCCCTGAATGGAGCCAGCGGCGTCGCCATGATCAACCAGGCCAGCGGCATCGGCAACGCGACGGTCAACGTCGTGACCAGCACGCTGGCGCAACAGGGCATACGCGAGTCCGACGACGAGGCCCTCGCGGCTTCGGGGGCACTCGCGTCAGCAGGGGGGCAGGACCTCGCCAACAGCCGCAAAGCGGCTGGTACCCGCAGCGTCGCCGTGGAGGACACGGCATTGCGGGGCTTTGACGGCGTGCTGCAACTCAATCAGATCGCGGGTTCTGGAAATGTCACCGCCAACCAGCTTGGCATCTCGGTGCAGTCCACCCCGTGAGTTGCTTCACCCACCCGATAGTCCGTGATGAGAGAGAGGGCACCATGAATACCACCATGAAAAGGACCGTACTGGCGCTGGCCATCGCCGTTGCTTCTGCGTCGGTAGCCGCAAATCCCCGCCACAATGGACCGGATATCGATACTGAAATCGATACCCACATCGACACTGACATCCATACCGATATCGACACCAACATCGATACCGATATTGATACCAACATCGATACCAACATCCGTAACGACTGGGATTCGCGGACCAAGATCCGCAACACCAGCACTACCGTCAACAGCAGCAACACCAGCACCGATACGCGCACGGTCAACCACACCCGCGACGTACGCGTAAATGAGAACGTCGAGAAGCACAGCAACATCCAGGCCGACGAGCGCAAGGAAAAGAACAACCACGGCGTGGACGTGAACCTCGAATCTGACCTGCAGGTCGGTGCTGATGTTCAGTTCCGTGGCCGTCCGACCGTAAGCGGTGACCTTGAAGTCGACTCGGCGGCGATTGCCATCATCGACAACCGTCAGTCGATCACCGACAACGAAGGCAAGAACGAGCTGCTGGAAAACAACTCGTCGATCAGCGAAAACGTCGCCCAGAACGCCTCCGGCAATCTCGGCTTCAACACCGCCGCCGGTGACAACAATGCCCAGGACAACGCGGCTGCGCTGTCTGCGGCCGACGCCTCGTTCACCTTCGGCATGTCTGATGCGCAGGTCTATGTGAACCAGTACGGCGCTGGCAACACCACCTGGAACGATGGCACGGTGAACAACTCCAGCCTCAGCGGCAATGCCTTCCGCGGCGCGACCGGCAACATCGGCGTGAACAGCGCGGCCGGCAACAACAACGGGCAGAAGAACGCGCTGGCAGCGTCCGTCTCCACTGCGCGGATGGCCACGGCGAGCATCAGCTCCAACCAGGTCTCCACGGGCAACTACGTGTCCAACGAAGGCTACGTGAAGCGCATGCAGGACACCACCGAAGTCACCCTGCGTGGCACGGTAAAGGGTGGCACTGCCGCGATCGGCGTCGGTGGCTACAAGGGTGAAGGCAACGCCTACCAGTCGTCCAATCTGTACGCGGACAGCTGGACCGGCGGTTCGCACTCGGGTGGCAGCTCCACCGGGCACATTGACTTCGACAATGAAACCCAGGGAGCGGTGCAGAATCCGAACCGGGAAGGCGTTGGTGGCTTCGGCTTCGACACCGAAGAAGAGGGCGTGCTGGCCTTCGGCGAAGTCGGCTATGCCGATCTGCGTGCAAGTCTGAGCGGCACCGTGCAGACCACCCGCTGGGTGGTGGAGCGTGCGGAGAACAACGCCTCGCTGTCCGGCGACGCATTCCGCGGTGCCAGCGGCAACATCGGTGTGAACGTCGCGGCCGGCACCGGCAACCTGCAGGCCAACAGCCTGGCCCTGGCCGTGGCCCAGCCGTCGACCGGTGCCCCGGGTGGCGGTGGCGGCGAATAAGTCTGTCCGTTTTCGCAAGCAACACGCGTTGAGCGCAACAAACCCGGTCATCCGCCAATGGCCGGGCTCCCCGGGAGCCCCTGTTCCATCCTCCCCCTTTGGGGCAGGGGCTCCTTCCTTTTCCTGGAGCCACGCCGATGTTGATCTGCCGTCTGCTCTGTGTCCTGCTGTTGTTGCTGCCGATGAACCGGCTGCACGCCGGCGACGTCGCCTTCAGCGGCGTGCTGCCCAACGGCGGGCTGTTCACCCAGCAGGTGGAAAGCATGCAGGAGCGGAAATTCCGCAACCTGGTGCGGCAGCACACCGACTACAGCTGCGGCGCGGCCGCCCTGGCCACCATCCTGCGTTATGCCTACAACCTGGAGGCAGACGAGGCGACGGTGATCGAGGGCATGATGGGGGTCTCCGACCCGGAGCTGGTGCACCAGCGCGGTTTCTCGTTGCTGGACATCAAGCGCTACGTTGAATCGCTGGGCATGCGCGGACGTGGTTACCGCGTCAACGAGGAGCGCCTGCGCTCGCTGCGTGTGCCTGGACTGGTACTGATGGACGTACGCGGTTTCCGCCACTTCGTGGTGCTCAAGCAGGTCCGTGGCGATGTGGTGGACCTGGCAGATCCCATTCTGGGCAACCGCAGTATTCCCGTTGAAGAATTTCTGCAGTCATGGCCGTCCCGCGCCGTGTTCATCGTGATCGGTAGCGATTTCAATCGCAACACGGTGTTGCTGCAGCCTGGTGAACGCCCCAGTGCGCGTTCGCTATACGCCCGGCAGGGGCCGATCACCGAAGCGGAACTGGTGGATTTCGGCTTTACCCACGCCGACCTGCTTTAGGAGGCATCATGAACATCACCCCATGGACGCGAAGTGCGGTACTGCTGGCCCTGCTGGGCATGGTACCGGCCTATGCCGCTGACGCCCCGGCCACTGACGGGCAACGCAAGGCGGGCAAAGGACTGAGCGAGATTCCCGATCCCGAGTTGAACCTGATGCGTGGCCGTTACACCGTGAACGGCAACAACGTGGCCTGGTTCGGCGTCACCATGATTTCGCAATGGCAGGCCGGCACAAAGGCCGCCGAAAGCGCGCTCACCCTGGGCATGGACTTCACCCACGGCACCGCAGCGCCCAAAGTCAGTTTCACCCCCAGCGTCACCGTGACTGCCGCCGACGCGCCGCTGCCGGCCACGCCAGGGCGCAGCGTGGAGTCGGCCGGCCTGCAGAACGTGGCCGGCGTCCCCCAGGCCCTCCAGGTCGCAGGTGACAACAACGTGGCCAGCAACAGCCCCCAGCTCAACGTCCG
>JAEXNZ010000106.1 GCA_023439425.1 Pseudomonadota bacterium | reverse complement strand
GCGCTGGCCAGCGCCTGCGAGGGGGGCGTGTCGGAATGGCGTGCACCGGCATCCAGCAGGTGCCGCATCACCAACGCCGCGCCCAACCCCTGGGTCAAGCCCATCCATTGCGCCGCGAAACCATCCTCGCCGGTGACACGCCGGGCATGGTCGGCCGCCGCGCGCGACGCCAGCAGCGCATGCTCCCAGATCACCGTGCCGAACTGCGGGAACGCTTCGCAGTGCAGCTGCATGACCGGCTGCACCAGCACCGCGCTGATGATCTGGCGGATGCCGTCGGTGCCGACCAGGGTCACGGCGCGCTGCAGGCTGTCCACCGGCTTGGCCTGCAGCCGGTACAGCGGGCTGTTGGCAATGCGCAGCAGGTTGCCGGTCAACACCGGGTCCTGACCGATGATCACTGCCATGGCACGCGCCGAGGCATCGCTGTCATTCACGGTCTGGATCAGCTGCGGCAACAGCTGGGGGCGTCGCGGCAGATGCCGGGCCGACCAGTCCTGGGCCTCCAGCGCCTTGACCACCGCAAGCCGCAGCGCGGTTTCATTGGCCACCGGCGCAGCCTGCCGACCGCCGCTGCGAGGTACCAGCGCCAGGGCGTGCAGCCCGGCCTGCAGGATCAACGCGGCCTCCCCGCTCGGGGGCTGAACCTCGTGCGGGGCGGGCTCGGAACGCTCGGCCGGGCGCGCGCGGTCAGCACGGGTCGGGCCGGCCACCGGCGCAGGCCTGCGCAGATACAGCCAGCCTCCCAGCGCGACGGCTACCGCCAGCCCCACCATCACCGTCACCGTCAGCATGTCGCCACCTGGCCTGTTACCGCACCCTGTGCACCCATCACATTTACTGCCTGCACCTGATCCACCCAGCCCCTTCCCGGTGCCCACGCACCGTTGCCACGGCATCGGCGCGACAGCCCACAACTTTAGAACTGCGTCACAGTTGCACCTGTGCCCGGGTGGCGGCCCCCGTGACGGCACCATCCATCGGAATGCTCTAGAATGCGACCGCGCGACCCGTCTCCTGTTACCGACGATGTCGCTTTTTTTGTTTTACGCCCATCCTTTTGCTGGTACGTTCGCCGGTGTTGACCGCCGTTCGCCCCATCGGAGTCGCCATGTTATTTGAAACCCTCGAAACCGCCGGTCACGAACAAGTGGTGTTCTGCCACAGCCGCGACGCAGGGCTGAGGGCGATCATCGCCATCCACAACACCACCCTGGGCCCGGCCTTGGGCGGCGTGCGCATGCGACCCTATGCCAGCACCGACGAGGCGCTGGCCGATGCGCTGCGGTTGAGCCGCACCATGACCTACAAGAACGCACTGGCGGGCTTGAACGTGGGCGGGGGCAAGGCGGTGATCATCGGCGACCCGCGCCAGGACAAGACCGCGGTGCTGTTCCGCGCCTTTGGCCGTTATGTGGATTCGCTAGGCGGCCGTTACATCACCGCCGAAGATGTCGGCACCGATGTCAACGACATGGAGAACATCTACCTGGAAAGCGAGTACGTCACCGGCGTGCACCAGGTCCATGGCGGATCGGGCGACCCGGCTCCGTTCACCGCCTACGGCGCGCTGCAGGCGCTGATGGCCTGCCTGCAGCACAAGCTGGGGCATGAGGAAGTCGGCAAGACCAGCATCGCGGTGCAGGGCCTGGGCCACATCGGCATGGAGTTCGTGAAGCTGCTGCGTGACCGTGGGGCCAAGCTGTATGTCACCGATCTGACCAGCGCGCTGGTGGAGCGTGCGGTCACCGAATACGGGGCCGAAGCGGTGAAGCCGGACGAGATCTACGACGTCAACGCGGATGTGTTCGCGCCTTGCGCGCTGGAAGGTGCAATCAACCCGGACACGCTGCCGCGCCTCAAGTGCAGGATCGTCTGCGGCGCCGCCAACAACCAGCTGTCCAGTCTGGAAGTCGGTGATGAACTGCATGCGCGCGGCATCCTTTACGCGCCCGACTATGCGGTCAATGCTGGGGGCGTGATGAACGTCTCGCTGGAGATTGACGGTTACAACCGCGAGCGCGCCATGCGCCTGATCCGCAGCATCTATCACAATCTGGGACGGATCTTCGCGCTGTCCGCGAGCGAAGGCATTGCCCCGCAGCGTGCCGCCGACCAGATTGCCGAAACGCGCATTCTGTCGATCGGCAAGCTGAAGATGCCGCTGGGTCGCGCAACGCCCCGGCTGGGGACGCTGCGCGGCAGTTGAAACTGATGACGTAGAGCCGGGCTTGCCCGGCTCTACCTCGGCGTTCCGGCGTTGGCGGGTCAGAACGCGGTGGCGAAGCGCAGTGCGACCTGGCTGAGGTCACCGCGCGGGCCGAAGCGCTGGTCGTAGCCGAACGACAGCTGGCTGCTACGGCCCAGCCACGACTGCACCGATACGCCGAACAGACCACCGGAGCGCGCCGGCTCGAACGCAGCCATCGGCGACCAGCTGTCCAGTGCCATGAAGCTGGCCTGCGACTGCAGTCCATCGCTGGAGAGCAACTGCTGCCATTCGGCATACCCGCGCAGCGACCAGCTGCGCCAGCGCTGCTCGGCGCGCACGCCGGCCAGCGCCTGGCTGCGCGTGGACACGTTGTCGAGCGTGCGCAGGCCAAAGCCCAGGCCGCCCTGCTCGTTGAAACCGTCGGTACTGACCCGGGCGTAGTCCGCGCCTAGGTATGGCGTCAGTGCCAGACCGCCGGCCTGGAACCGATAACCGGATTCCATGCTGGCCGTGCTGAACTGACCGCCATAGCGCGTATTGACCCCATATGCGCTGGACCCCAGCAGCAGTTGGCGATCAATTTCCCGCGTGTACTGTCCGGCCCCCAGTTGGGCCAGCGCATAACCGCCCTGCCCCAGCCGCCAGCCGGCATACAGCTGCGCCTGCGACTGGCGGTCGTTGCCGCGGTCGCTGCCCCAGCTGCGGCTGCTGTGGTTGCGGGTTTCGCCGAAGGCAAAGCCCACCACCCCGTTGCTCCCCAGCGCCATGTCCTGACCCATCATCCAGCCCTGGGTCTGCAGGCTGCTGCCGGCAAAACTGCCCCGCCCGGCCTCGCCCAGTGTGCTCTGCCACGCGCCGCGCAGGCGCGGGGCCGCCGAGACGTCGTCAAAGCGCGAGGAGAGCGCGCGGCGGTTCATGTCCAGATTGTCGAAGGTCATCGCCGTGGCCAGGCCATGGGCCTTGCCGGAAAGGCTTTCCAGACTGGCCTGCAGTGCCGATGCACCCTGCACCTGCTGAAGTTGGGCCGCTGCATCAACGAAACCGGCCGTCGTCGCTACCGCACCCGTGTCAAGTCTGATGAATGCCGTTTCCAGCCTGGTCGCAGACGTCATTGAAACACCGGTCAGACCTGCTGTCCCGGCGGCGGCGGTGACGTTGACCCGCTGGATGTTCAACCACGCGGTGGTGGGGTCGTAGGTGAAGGTGGTCTCGAGCAACGTGAAACGGTCTGAGATCTGCGCTTCGGTGAACGTTCCGGTCAATCCCTGCGCCGCGCGGATAAGCGCCTGCTGGCGGCCGTCCTGCACAACGTAGCCACTGACGATATCGGCGATGACGACCGTGCCGCCCTCAAGCGTTGCGGTTCCCTTCACCTCCAGCGCGTTGGCACCGAGCGCCGTGACATACGCACCTGTTCTGCGGTGCACATAGTTGCCTTCAACGACACCGTTGGCATCGGCGTGCACCAGGATGGCCGCCCCGGCATTGTCGAGGTTGCCCCTGACCCGGCTCGCGCCCGGACCGAACTGCAAGCCCCCCAGGATCAGCCTGGAGCCGTTGAGCGCGCCGGAAAGGATGACATTCGCGCCAGTCGACGCTCCATCACGGAGAGAGAGCGTTCCCTCATTGACAATGGTGCGTCCGGTGTAGGTGTTGGCTGCGGTGAGCGCAAGAATGCCTTCACCCTTCTTGATCAGCGCGCCCTGACCACTGATGCTGTTGCTCCAGACACTGGCGGCAGTGGAGACTGGCACCGTCACGCTCGTATCGCCCCAGTCCAGCTTCCCCGGACCGTTGATCGCCTTGGCCACGTTCAACAGACCGTAGCCGAAGGTACTGTCCACACCTGCCGCGCCCAGATCGGTCGCGGTGCCTAGCAGGGTCTGGCGAACCAGGTCGTTGGTGAAGTACGGATACTTCTGCCAGACCAGCGCCGCGGCTCCAGACACCAGTGGCGCGGCAAACGAGGTGCCGTAGTTCCACAGATAGCTTGGCGTCGTGCCCGAGGCTCCGGTGTAATCCGGATCCACGAATACCGCTGCACCGGGCGCAGCCAGGCAGTAGTTGGCCGCTACGCCACAGGCGTTGGCATAGGAGGCCAGCTTGCTGGGATCGGTCGAGTCGACGGCAGTGACGCTGAGCCAGCCGCGCTCCAGGTCAGCCGCAGGGCGGCTGCCGCCGGGGCCGGCCTGACTGGGGAGTGCGGCCATGCTGGAAGGGTTGGGCTTGGACTCGTTGCCGGTGGCGAACACCACCAGGCCACCATTGCTGACGATGAACGGGCGATATTCCTGGGCGATGGCGGCGGTGGCCGACGGATTGGTCCAGTACAGCCCACCCCAAGAGTTGTTCATGATCTTCACGCCTTGCGCGATCAGATCCTGATGGATGGGGGCCAGCCCCAGCGCGCCGCTGACTTCATTGCCGTTGCCGCTGCCGTCATCGGCCGGAGCCTTGTCGGCGATGATGCGTGCAGACACGATGTCCGCGCCAGGTGCGATGCCGCCCGGCCATGAGCCTACCGCCTTGCCCGCTGCCAGTTCAGCCACCGACGTACCATGGCCAACCACGTCATCGATGTTCAGATTATTGGCGCGCGGGTCCACGTAGTTGTAGTTGGCGACCACGCGACCGGCCAAGGTGGGGTGATTGCGCATGACGCCCGAGTCGACCACGCCAATCTTCAGCCCGGCACCGGTCAGGCCGGCCGAGTGGGCAGCACCTGCCTGGGTGATCGTCAGGTGCGCATTGATGGCCGGTTCGGCCGGGCGCGTCGGTGTTGGGGTCGGCGTGGGTGTGGTGGGTGGCGGTGTGGTCGGCGTGGTGGGCGTATCCACGCGCACGTTGCTGCCACCGCCACCACCACCGCATGCACTCAATGCCACGGCCAACGCACTGACAAGAACCGCCCTGCGAATCACTACGTGTTTCATCCTTGTTCCCCAACTAGAAATGAGCGCCGCACGCGGTGCGCCGTCATCCCCTACGGCCACCTGCGACAGACTGCCGGCGATTCGCCGGAGCAGGCGCGCAGTGTGCCCCGAAATGCCCCCCCTTCCAATGACGGAGGTCGCAGATGGCCCATTCACCGTGAACGATGAACAAAAAGGGCGCGAGATCATCGCGCCCTTTCCGTAAAACACCCTGCGGCCGGGGATCAGAACTCGGCGGAATACCGCAGCCCCACCTGACGCAGGTCGCCGCGCGGCCCGAAGCGCTGGTCGTAGCCGAAGGACAACTGCGACAGGCGGGTCAGCCTCGAGGACAGCGACACGCCGAACACGCCGCCGGAGCGGGTCGGCTGCAGGCCGGCCATGGGGGCCCACGCGTCCACGCCAACGAAACTGGCGTCGAATCCTGCGCCATTACTGGACAGTATCTGCTGCCATTCGGCGTACCCGCCGAACGACCAGTCACCGCGCTGCGCCTGCGCGCGCAGACCCGCCAATGCCTGGCTGCGCTGGCTGCTGCTGCCATCGCTGCGCAGGCCGAAGCCGAACCCCCCGGTTTCGCTGAACGCGTTGCTGTCGACCCGTGCGTAGTCCGCTCCCAGGTAAGGCGTCAGCGATGCGCGCCGACCGCCGAAGCGATAACCTGATTCGATGCTGGCGTTGCTGAAACTGCCGCTGTAGCGAGCATTCACGCCGTACATCCCAGCCCCCAGCAGCAACTGTCGATCAATCTCACGGGTGAACTGCCCCGCGCCGACCTGGCTCAGTGCGTAGGCACTGCCGTTGCTCCATCCGGCGTACAGCTGCGCCTGCGACTGGCGGTCCCGACCGCTGTCGCCGCTCCAGGCCCGACCGCTGCTGCTGCGGGTCTCACCGAAGGCAACGCCCAGCACGCCATTGCTTCCCATGGCGGCGTCCTGGCCCATCATCCAGCCCTGGGTCTGGAACCCATTGCCGGCGAAGCTGCCCTGCCCGGGTTCGCCCAGCGCGTTGTGCCAGGCACCTCGCAGGCGCGGCGACAACGCGACCTCGTCGAAACGCGACGACAGCGCGCGGCGATTCATGTCCAGGTTGTCGAACGTCATTGCGGTGGCAAGCCCATGGGCCTTGCCGGAGAGACTCTCCAGGCTGGCCTGCAACGCCGCTGCACCGTCTACCCGCTGCAATTGCCCCGCTGCATCGGCGAAACCGTCTCCCCCGTCCCGGCCCTGGTCGAGCTGGACAAACGCCTGCTCCACGCGACCGGCAGAGGCCACCGCCAGGGTGCCCAGTCCGGCCGTGGCCGCGGTCGCGGACACATTCGCGCGACGGATGTTGAGTGAAGCGCTGTTGGCGTCGTACACGAACGACGCATCCAACAGGGAAACCGTTCCGCCACGACGCGTCGCCCCGAACCGACCGGTCAAGCCCTGGTCGGCCCGGATGATTGGCTGCACCTGGTTGTCGGTCGGCACATAACCGGCCACCGCCTGCTCCACCACCAGCGTGCCACCCTGCAGCGTGGCCGTACCGGTCACCTGCAGTGGCGAGGCCCCCAGTGCGGTGACGAACTCCGCAGTGGAGTGCTGCAGGTAATTGCCCTCGATGACCGCCGTGGTATTGGCGGTTACCAGTGCCACCCGGGATTCGTTGTTGACGTTGCCGGCGATGCGCGTGGTACCGGCTCCGAACTGCAGCGTCGCCTTGTTGCCGGGAATGATCACATTGGCTTGGCCGACCTCGACTGGCGAGGCAAGGGTAGCGCCGTCGCGCAGTGACAATGTTCCACGAACGATCGATACCTCGCCGGTGAACGTGTTCTTCCCGGAGAGCGCGAGAATGCCGTCACCGTCCTTGCGCAGGCCATATCCGTTATCGCCGCGGATGTCATTGCTCCACACACTCGTACCGATGTTGGCCGGCACATTGGCCGTCAGCGTGCCGAATTCGGTCGTGGCTGGTCCGTTCAGCGCCTTGGCGACATTCAGCAGGCCATGCCCGAAGACCCCATCCACGCCCGGATCGCCGAGATCGGTAGCAGTGCCCAGCAATGTCCGCTGCACGTCGTAGTTGTCGAAGTACGGATACTTCTGCCAGACCAGCGCGGCAGCTCCGGACACCAGCGGCGCTGCGTAGGAGGTTCCGGCCCCCCAGTAATAATTTGGATTGGCTGCCCCCTTGTTGTCGGGGTCGATGAACACCGCTTCGCCGGGTGCCGCCAGGCAGTAGTCCGCGGCCACGCCACAGGCGTTGGCATAGGACGCCAGTTGATCGGGCTTGCTGGAATTGACCGCAGTCACCGCCAGCCAGCCCTCGGCCAGTTCCTCGGCAATGGTGTTGCCTGCCGGGGACGGCTGGCTCGGCAATGCCGCCATGTCGGACGGATTGGCCTTGCCCTCATTACCGGTGGCAAACACCACCAGGCCACCGTGCTGGAACACGAACGGAGCGTATTCGGCAGCAATCGCCGCCGTGGTGGCGGGGTCGCTCCAGTACAGCCCGCCCCACGAGTTGTTCATGATTTTGACGTTGCTCGCGATCAGATCGGCGTGCACCGTGGTCAGCCCCAAGGCTCCTTCAACGGCATTGCCCTCGCCGCTTCCATCGTCCGCCGGTGCCTTGTCGGAAATGATCCGGGCCGAGACGATCTGCGCGCCAGGTGCCACGCCGCCCGGCCAGCTGCCGGACGCGCTGCCAGCAGCGAGCGATGCCACGGTGGTGCCGTGGCCGACCACGTCGTCCACGTTGAGGTTGTTGGTGGCCGGGTCGACGTAGGTATACCGCTCGACAACCCGCCCGGACAGCGTGGGGTGGGAACGGTTGACACCTGAGTCGACGATACCGATGACCACGCCTGCGCCGGTCAATCCCTGGCGGTCGCCTGCGTTTACGAGCGAAAGGTGGGCGTCGATCGCCGGTTCCTGTGGCTTGGCCCCGGTGGGAGGAGGCGTTGTCGGAGAAGTACCCGGTCCCGGGCCGGGCGTGACCACGGGGGTCCCACCTCC
>JAEXNZ010000105.1 GCA_023439425.1 Pseudomonadota bacterium | reverse complement strand
CCGTTGAACCGCACCTTCCTGCGTCATTCGGAGATTCTGGCCGGCGGCGAGCTGCACTTCACCCTGCAGGCCGAGCCGAACAAGGCATGGCCGGGCCAGAACGCAGAACAGCCGTACTCAATGTCGAAGTAAAACGTAGAGCCGGGCTTGCCCGGCTGCTTTGCCTACCGCATCGCCGTCTTCGGCAACAATGCCGTCGCCAATCCCAGCAGCGGCAGGAACGAGGTGAAGTGGTACACCCACACGATGCCATGGGCGTCGGCCAGCTGACCCAGCCCGGCCGCGCCCATGCCGCCGATGCCGAACATCAGGCCAAACATCAGCCCCGACACCAACCCCACGCGCCCCGGCACGGCTTCCTGCGCATACACCACCAGGGCGGCAAAGGCTGACGACATCACCAGGCCGATCGCCACCGCCAGCACCGCGGTCCAGAACAGGTTGGCGTAGGGCAGCGCCAGCGCGAACGGGGCCACGCCCAGGAACGAGATCCAGATCACCGCCTTGCGGCCGATGCGGTCGCCGACCGGGCCACCCATGAAGGTGCCCAGCGCCACCGAGGCCAGGAAGATGAAGAGATAGATCTGGCTCTGCTGCACGCTCAGCTGGAAGCGCTCGATCAGATAGAACGTGAAGTAATTGGTGATCGAGGCGATATAGACGAACTTGGCGAACATCAGCACCGCGATCACGCCGATGGCCTGGATCACCTTGTTGCGGCTCAGCCCCACGCCCTGCGACCGCGACAGGCTGTTAAGAGTGGCGGTGCGATGGTGGGCCGACCAGCGCCCGAGTCGGAACAGCACGGCAATGCCCACCGAGGCAATCAGCAGGAACCAGCCGATGGCGCGCTGCCCGTGCGGAATCACCACGGCAGCCGCCAGCAGCGGGCCAATCGCCGAACCGGTGTTGCCACCGACCTGGAAGGTGGACTGCGCCGTGCCGAAACGCCCACCCGAGGCCATCCGCGCCACGCGTGAGGCTTCTGGATGGAAGGTGGCCGAGCCGATCCCGATCACCGCGGCCGACACCAGCAGCATTTCGTAACTGCCCGCCATCGCCATCATCGCGATGCCGACGAAGGTAGCGACCATCCCGGCCGGCAGCAGATAGGGCAGGGGATGCTTGTCGGTGTACATGCCGATCCACGGCTGCAGCAGCGAGGCGGTGATCTGATAGACCAGCCCGAGCAGGCCGATCTGGCCGAAGCTCAATGCGAACTCGGCCTTGAACAGCGGATACACCGCCGGCAGCACCGCCTGGATCATGTCGTTGAGCAGGTGCGCGACGGCGGCCGCACCGACGATACGGATGGCGAAGCCGGACGCGGCGGGCGGGGTCGGTTCGGGCAGCTTTGCGGCTGCCGGGGGCGTGGTTTCGGTGGTCATTGCGGTAATTCGTGGTAACCCGCACATGGTGCCACGCGGCACACGCCAAGGCTTTGCACAATCAAACCTAAGGTCAATCCCACCGTCACGCCGGCTCTGGCAGGATGAACGGGCTCCCCCTCGCTGCTTCCAGCGCTTTGTCCACTGCAGGAGACCTCCATGGCTTCAACTGTCGTCGTGACCCGCCCCTGGGTCATCCATCCGCTGCACGCGGCCTTCCTCGGCGGGGTGTTCCCGTTCTATCTGGCCACGCTGCTGGCCGATTACGCGTACTGGACCACCTACCAGATCCAGTGGGCCAACTTTGCGGCCTGGCTGCTGGTCGGTGCGATGGTGCTGACCACCTTGGCCCTGTTGAGCGGGATCGTGGGCCTGGTCCGCGGTAGCCGCCGCTTCGCCTACGTCATCGTGCTGGCGATCACCTGGGTGCTGGGCTTCGTCAACTCGCTGCACCATGCGCGTGATGCCTGGGCGGTGATGCCCGGTGGACTGGTGATGTCGGTCATTCTGGCCCTGTTGGCGCTGGTCGCCACGGTGCTTGGCCTGTGCTGCCTGCGCAAGGCGGGAGGTGTGCGATGAGCCGCGTCTTCAGGATCATCAGCCTGTCCGCGTTGAGCGTGGCCCTGGCCGCGTGCAGCGGGCAGAAGGCCCCGGACATGGCCCAGTACGGCAACGCGCCGGAGCTGCCGAAGCCGCACCGCGGCGTGATGCCGGACATGACCATCGCCCAGCCCACGGCCTGGGGCGACCAGGTGCCGACCGTGCCGAAGGGGTATTCCGTTCGCGCCATCGCCACCGACCTGGCCATTCCGCGCCAGACCCTGGTGCTGCCCAATGGCGACATTCTGATCGCCGAGGGACGCGGCGGCAGCGCCAAGCCGCTCAAGCCCAAGGATGTGATTGCCAGCAAGATCAAGGCCAAGGGCAACACCCAGGTCAAGAGCGGCAACCGTCTGACCTTGTTGCGTGACGCCGACGGTGATGGCGTGTACGAACTGAAGACCGTGTTCGCCGACAAGCTCAACGCGCCTTACGGGCTGGCGATGATCGGCAATGCCATCTATGTGGCCAACCAGGATGCCCTGGTGCGCTTCGATTACACCGAGGGTGACACCAAGGCCAGCGCCGCGCCGGTCAAGGTTACGGATCTGCCGTCGGCGATCAACCACCACTGGACCAAGTCGCTGGCGGCCAGTGCGGATGGCCGTCACCTGTACGTGGGCATCGGCTCCAACAGCAATGTCAGCGAACGCGGCATGGACGTGGAAGTGGATCGCGCGGTGGTGTGGGAAATCGACGCCCAGACCGGTGCGCATCGCACCTACGCCAGCGGTATCCGCAATCCGACCGCGCTGGCCGTGCAGCCGGGCACAGGTACGCTGTATGCGGTGGTCAACGAACGTGATGAGATCGGCCCGAACCTGGTGCCCGATTACCTGACCTCGGTGAAGGAGGGAGGATTCTATGGCTGGCCCTACAG
>JAEXNZ010000100.1 GCA_023439425.1 Pseudomonadota bacterium | reverse complement strand
GTGGTGTTCTGCTGCTTCAACAACAGCTACAAGCTCAACCCGCGCAGCATGCAGCGCGCGTTCGCGGTGCTGCAGGCGGTGCCGGACAGTGTGCTGTGGCTGCTGTCCGGACCCGGCCAGGCCGATGCGCGGCTGCGCGCCGCGGCGCAGGCGGCCGGGCTGGATCCGGCCCGACTGGTGTTCATGGCCAAGCTGCCGCACCCGCAATACCTGGCCCGCTATGCGCTGGCCGACCTGTTCCTGGACACGCATCCGTACAACGCGCACACCACGGCCTCCGATGCCCTGTGGGCCGGATGCCCGGTGCTGACCTGCCCGGGCGAGACGTTTGCGTCACGGGTTGCGGGCAGCCTGAACCATCATCTGGGGCTGGAACGGATGAACGCTGCCGATGATGCGACGTTTGTTGCCACCGCCAGTGCGCTGGGGAATGATCCGGCGGCGTTGGTGGCGTTGCGGGCGGAGGTCGGGGCGGCGCGTGAGCGGAGTGGCGTGTTCGATATGGCGGGGTTTGCCGCTGATTTGTCGGATTTGCTGCAGTGGTTCGCGCGCGAACACGGCCGGCACTACCGGTCAATCCCCGATCATTCGGAACAACGCCCCGCCGTGTACGCTTGGAACTCCTGTCGGCTGACGAGGCATGCATGAGCAAGCTCAAGCGCAAGGAGTACGAGGCCCTGCTGGAACCGCTGCAACTGGAACTGGCGCGGATGGCGCGCTGGGTCCAGCACAGCGGGCAGCGCGTGCTGGTGTTGTTCGAAGGACGTGACACCGCCGGCAAAGGCGGCGCAATCCAGGCCATCGCCGAACATCTCAACCCGCGCCAGTGCCGGGTGGTGGCGCTGCCCAAGCCCACCGAGCGCGAAAGCACGCAGTGGTACTTCCAGCGCTATGTCACCCACCTGCCCGCCGCCGGCGAGATCGTGCTGATGGACCGCAGCTGGTACAACCGCGCCGGCGTCGAGCATGTCATGGGCTACTGCACCGAGCCGCAGTACCGCGCCTTCCTGGCGCAGACCCCGGTATTCGAGCAGTTGCTGGTGGACGACGGCATTCTGTTGTTCAAGTATTGGCTGACAGTGGACCAGGAACAGCAGGAGAAGCGCTTCGCCGAGCGCCACGTGGACCCGCTCAAGGGCTGGAAGCTGTCGCCGGTGGACCTGAAGTCACGCAGCAAGTACACCGCGTACACCGAGGCGCGCGAAGCCATGTTGCGCGCGACGCACCGGGACGCGGCACAGTGGACGCTGGTGGATTTCGATGACCAGAAGCGCGGTCGGCTGACGTTGATCCGAAATCTGCTGGACCGGCTGCCCGACACCCACGTGGACGAGCCGATCCCGGAGCTGCCGCCGCTGAAGGGCAAGCTGCATGAGGAGCATTTCGGGGTGCTGAAGCCGATCGAGGCATTCCCGATCGGGGAATGATGGGCGCTTCGGTAGTGCCGGCCGCTGGCCGGCAACCAGGCGATACCCAGCCCCCTCGCCGTGCGATCGAAAGCAGCCGGGCAAGCCCGGCTCTACGTGGCAACCGCACGATGCGGGATGACGAGGAGCCGGCCAGCGGCCGGCACCACCGGCATCAGCCCGCGATGGCCTTCTCGATATCCGCTGCCGTCACCGGGCCCAGGAACTCCTTGGCGACCTTGCCGTCCGGCGCGATCAGGTAGGTCATCGGAAGCCCGCGCGGAATGGCAAAGTCTTCCGGCGGGTTGTAGGTATCGACCAGCACGATCGGATAGGTGACCGGACGTTCTTTCAGGAACGCCTTCATGTCATCCACCTCGATGTCCTCATAGGCCAAGCCGACCACCTCGATCTCCTCGCGCATCGCGTGCAGTGCCGACAGCTCCGGCATTTCCTTGCGGCACGGCGCGCACCAGGTGGCCCAGAAGTTCACCACCACCCACTTGCCGCGATGCGCGGCCAGATCATAGGTGCTGCCATCCACCGCCGGCAGCACCAGACGTGGTGATTCCACGGTCTTGCGGTCGGTATCGACCGCAGCCGGCTCGGCGGGTTCGGCCGGTGCCGCGGGAGTCGCCGGTGCCGGCGTCGGCGCGGGTGCGGCGGGCTCGGCAGCGGGCTTGCACGCGGCCAGGGTCAGCAGGCCCAGGGCCAGCAGCAGGGGACGAACAGTCATGGGGCATCTCCGGGGGAGGCATAGATGTCGCTGACGCGACGTTTGAGCAGCTCGCGCAGCGGCAGGCGCAGTGCGTCGAGTGCGTTGACCGAGGCGCAGCCCAGGCTGTCGTCGCGGTAGGGCAGCCACGCTTCCTTGACTGGAATGCGCATCTGCGTGGTTTCGTACAGGTCGGCCAGGGTGAGCTTGTCCAGGTCGCGCGCCAGCAGCCATTCACCGCGCTCGTCGCGGCGCACCACGCGGATCGCTTCCAGGTCGCACAGCATGGTCTGCAGCAGTGAATCGGTCAGCATCGGTTCCAGCCGCAGGATCTCGTCATCGTCCAGGCTGTGTCCTTCCACGCGCGCCTGCTGGAAGCGTCCGATCAACCGCAGCAGGCCATACATCTCGTAGCCGGTGGGCAGGCGCAGGTCGGCCGGCTGGTAGCGGAACGCAGCAATCGACGAGGCCAGCGACGCCCCCAGCAGCACCGCCACCCAGCACAGATAGATCCACAGCAGCAGGATCGGCACGAACGCGACCGTGCCATAGAGCTTCTGGTAGGACTGGAAACTGCCCAGGTAGGCACCGATGCCCCACTTCACCAGCTCCAGGATCACCGCCGCCAGGATCGCGCCGGGGACGGCGTGCCGCCATTTCACCGTATGGTGCGGCACGCCCCGGAACATCAGGCTGATGCAGACGAATTCGATCAGCACCGGTGCCAGCCGCAGCGACAGGTCGGCCAGCCAGCGCCCCTCCTGGGTCCCGAACAGCGGCATTGCCAGTACCCGTGCCGACACTGCCAGCGAGGCGGCGGCAAGCATCGCGCCCAGGGTCAGCACGGTCCAGTAGACCAGGAAGCGGGGCAGCTTGGGCCGGGTCGATCCGACCCGCCAGATCTTGTTGAACGTCTCTTCCACGCTGTTGAGGGTGATCAGCAGCGAGACGACCAGGGCGATGAAGCCGGCCGCGGTGAGCTGGCCAGCGC
>JAEXNZ010000138.1 GCA_023439425.1 Pseudomonadota bacterium | reverse complement strand
CCGTCGAGCCACAGCATGTGGAAGTGAACATTCAGGTTCAGCGCGCTGCCGAAGCGCTGGATCAGGGTCACCACGCCGCATTGCGCGCTGGCGTGGTCGACGCCGACTTGATCGGCTAACCAGCCGGCGATGACGCGCTGCACGATCACCAGCACAGGGCCGATGGCCTCCGGCTTGCTGGCGAACAGGAAGCGCAGCGGGTACGGAAAACTCAGCACCCATTGCCGCACCGGCCGCGGGCCAAACACCTCCTCCACCAGGTGCCGCGCGCTCTCGGCCATGCGCCGCGCCCCGCAGCTGGGGCAGAAGCCGCGCTTCTTGCAGGAGAAGGCCACCAGCCTCTCGGCCCGGCACTGCTCGCAGACCACGCGCAGGAAGCCGTGCTCGAGCACGCCGCAGCGCAGGTAGGTCTCGAACTCCTCGCGGACATATCCGGGCAGCGAGCGGCCCTCCGCTTCGATCCGTACAATGAAGTCCGGGTAGTGCGCCTCTACGCCAGCTGGTGGCCGGCGGTGGCGCGCCTGCTGCCGCCGCCCGGCGCGTGGATGGACACGTTCAAGAAGTTCATGGCCTTCCCGATGTTCGGCACCGCGGTGTGGCTGCTGTGGGTGCTGGGCCAGCAGACCGGCATCGACGGCGCGGGCGCGCTGCTGGCGCTGCTGGTGACGCTGGCGCTGGTGCTGTGGGCGTTCGGCCTGCAGGGCCGCACGCGCCTGCTGATTGCTTCGCTTTCGGTAGCGTTCGGCGCTTTCCTGCTGGCCACCATCGGCCCGAACGTCATCCACACGGCGCTGCCCGCCGCGCAGGCCGCAGCGGCGGCGGGCGAGCGCTGGCAACCCTGGTCGCCCGAGCGCGTGCAGGCCGTGCTGGGCACCGGCCAGCCGGTGTTCGTCGACTTCACCGCCGCCTGGTGCGTGACCTGCCAGTACAACAAGAAGACCACGCTGGCCAACGACGAGGTGCTGAACGCGTTCGACGCTGCCAAGGTGCAGACCTTCCGCGCCGACTGGACGCGGCGCGACGCCACCATCACCGCCGAGCTGAACAAGCTCGGCCGCAGCGGCGTGCCGGTGTACGTGCTGCAGGCGCCCGGCAAGCCGCCCATCGTGCTGAGCGAAATCCTCAGCGTGGCCGACGTGAAGGCGGCACTGGGCCAGCTGTAGCGGCAGGCATCAGCGGCCGCCCTCGGGCAGGGCGAACACCACCAGACTGTCGCCCAGCTTGGTTTCGAAGCGCGCGTGGCCGCCGGCGGCAATGGCCACGTACTGCCGCCCCTGGTGCATGTAGGTCATGGCCGAGGCCTGGGCGCCGGCGGGCAGGCGCCCTTCCCACAGCAGCTCGCCGCTTCGGGTGTCGAAGGCGCGCAGGTAGTTGTCCTGCGCGGCGGCGATGAAGGTGAGGCCCGAGCGCGTCACCACCGCGCCGCCGAGGTTGGGCGTGCCGATGGTGATCTTCAGCCGCGTCGGTATGCCCAGCGGCCCGGTGTCGAAGCCGGTGCCCAGGGGGCGCGACCACAGCAGCCGGCCGCTGCGCAGGTCGGTGGCCGACAGAAAGCCCCAGGGCGGGTCGATGCAGGGCACCTGCAGCGGCGACATCCAGTTGGGCCGCGCCACGCCATAGGGCGTGCCGGCCTGCGGCGCGATGCGCTGGTCGGCGCGCGCGCCGCCGTCGCCCAGCGCCCGGTCCTCCACCTGCGCGCGCGGCGTCAGCGTGATGCGGTTCGGCAGGCGGCTGTGGTTGGTGATGAGCAGCTGTGCCTCGGGGTCGACCGCCAGCCCGCCCCAGTTCATGCCGCCCACGATGCCGGGAAACAGCAGGATGCCGCCGGGGTTCTCGCTGGGCGGCGTGTACATGCCCTCGTACTCCATCTGGCGGAAGGCGATGCGGCACAGCGCGGCGTCGATGGGCGTCAGGCCGAAGCTGTTGGCCTCGGTCAGCACCTCGGGCTCGGGGCCGGGCATGCCGGCGAAGTTGGGCATGCCGACCGATTGCGGCTGCGTCGGCGCGTAGCGCTCGCCCGGCAGCGTGCCGGCGGGCACCGGGCGCTCCTGCACCGGCTTGACGGCCTCGCCGGTGCGCGCGTCCAGCACGAACACCGAGCCGGTCTTGGTGCCCTGCACCACCACGCGGCGTGGCGTGCCGTCGACGTCGATGTCGGTCACCAGGGGCTGCGCGCCCAGGTCGTAGTCCCACAGGTCGTGGTGCACGGTGTTGACGTGCCAGCGCGTGTTGCCGGTGTGCATGTCGAGCGCCACCACGGCCGAGGTGAAGGCGTCCTCGGCCGCCGTGCGGTCGCCGCCGTAATGGTCGGCGGCGGCGTTGCCGGTGCCCATGAACACCAGGCCCAGACGCTCGTCGGCCGAGATCACGTTCCACACGTTGGGCGTGCCGCGCGGCCACAGCTCGCCTGCGGCCAGCGGGGCCTGCGCATCGTCGGCACGCTTGGCGTCCCAGGCCCAGCGCAGCGCGCCGGTAACGGCGTCGTAGGCGCGCACCACGCCGCCCGGCGCGTCGCGGCGCTGGTTGTCGCTGACCTGCTGGCCCACGATGACCAGCCCACCCACCACCGCCGGCCCCGAGGTGTTGGACGAGAAGCCGATCACCTGGTTGCCCATGCGCTCGGCCAGGTTCACGGTGCCGCCGTGGCCGAAGCCGGGACACACCTGCCCGCTGGCCGCGTCCAGCGCGATCAGCCGGCTGTCGGTGGTGGCCAGCAGGATGCGGCGCGCGCACAGCTCGCCAGCGGGCGCCTGCGCCTGCTCGTGGTAGCCGACGGCGCGGCAGGTGGCGCTGAACAGCGGCTCCATCGCGGCCGGCGGCACCTGGGGGTCGAAGTGCCACTGCTGGCGGCCGGTGGCCGGGTCGAGCGCGAACACCTGGCTGCTGGGCGAGCACACGTACAGGCTGTCGCCGATCTTCAGCGGCGTGTTCTGGAAGGCGTAGTACACGCGCTCGTTGGGCGCCCAGTCGTTGGTGTGGAACGCCCAGGCCTGCTCGAGTTGCCCAACGTTGCGCGGCGTGATCTGCGCCGCCTCGGAAAAGCGCTGGCCCAGGTTGGAGCCGCCGAAGGCCAGCCACTCGTCGGCACCGCGCTTCAAGGCGGTGCGGCCCAGCGCATCGGGCGCGGCGGCTTGCGGCGCCGCCTGCGCCTGCGCCGGCCACAGGCGCGGGGCCAGCGCCGTCAGGGCCAGCGTGCCCAGCACCGTCACCGCGGCCACCGGTGCCCAGGCCGGTGACCGGCGTCGTGGCCCGCGGTCGCCCGCGCGGCGGCGCATCCACCACCAGGCCAGCGCCATCAGCAGCCACAGGCCGGCCAGCAGGCCCACGCGCCCCGCCAGGTCGAAACCCCAGGCCGGGCGCCAGCCCTTGCCGTGAATCTCCCACAGCGCCCACGCCAGGGTGGCCAGCACGGTGAGCCCGTAGCACCACAGGCCGGCGCTGACCCGGCGCCGCAACACCAGCAGCGCGCCGGCCAGCGCCGCCACGCCGGCCAGCAGGTAGTAGGCGCTGCCGCCCAGCGCCAGCAGTTGCACGCCCAGCGCCGCCATGGCCAGCGCCAGCAGCAGCAACAGCCAGGCCAGCACGATCTGCAGCCACCAGGCAGGGCCGCTGAACAGGGGGGCAGGGGCGGCGGCGGTGGGGGGGGGTGGTGGAGTCATGGGCGGTCGGCAAGGGTGGGGCCAGCGGGAAGGAGCATGCGACCAATGCTACGCGCCATACTGACAGGGGGGTATAGGAAGTTCAACCGCCCTTTTTTGCGAGTCTGGCGGGT
>JAEXNZ010000137.1 GCA_023439425.1 Pseudomonadota bacterium | reverse complement strand
GTATGGCCCTGGCCCGAGCAGACATTGACCACTTGCCCCGAGGCCGGCACCTGCAACAGCCGGCGGTATGCCGACACCACGGCGCGCACGTCGCCGAAATCTCGCGATACCTCCAGGTTGCCTAGTTCCATGACCGGCTCGCGGCGGGCGAAATGGCCGACGATTTTAGGCACAAGGAACTGCTCTGCCTGACCAACACCGGTGTAGTTGAACGGCCGCGCCACGGTGATCGGCAGACGGTCACGCCAAAGCCCAGCCACATACTCCATGGCCAGCTTGCTCACCGCATAATCGTTGGCGGGTGCCGGCACGGTGGATTCGTCGAGAATGCCCGAGGAGCTGTTGCCGTATACATTGGCGCTGCTGGCCAGCAGCACGTGTTTGGGTTTGACTGGAGCCTGTTCCAGGGCAACCAGCAGGTTGCGGGTTCCCAGGAGGTTGACGCTGTAGAACTCCTCCGCTTTGCCGTGCCCGACAAAGGCAAGCGCGGCCAGGTGGACCACATGGTCGGCACGCGCGCCGGCGACGGCATCGACGAGGGCCGCTGCGTCCCTCAGGTCGGCAGCGACATGATCGTGTGCGTCACTGCTGGCGTCGGGGCCACCGAGCGCGATGACGTGGCAGCCCTGGGTCCGCAGATCAGCCACCAGGTAGCGCCCGGTAAAGCCGGACGCTCCCGTGACCAGAACCCGCTTGCCAGTCAGGTCAGAACGAGAAACCACGTTCGTTCCTCTTGAGATCTGCTTCCACCATCATCTGGCACAGCTGCTCAAGGGTCGTCTGAGGCTTCCACCCCAGGATGCGCTCGGCCTTCTCGGGGTTACCAATAAGCAGGTCGACTTCGGCCGGTCGGTGGAACTTCGGGTTGATGCGCATCACGGTCTTGCCGGTGGCAGTATCGATGGCCACTTCGTCCTGGTCCTTGCCCTGGAAATCGACGGCGATATCCGCTCCCTTGAAGGCCATCCTGACGAAGTCACGCACGGTTTCGGTGCGGTTGGTGGCCAGCACGAACGTATCGGGCTGATCGGCCTGCAGCATGCGCCACATGCCTTCGACGTACTCTTTGGCGAAACCCCAGTCGCGCTTTGCGTCAAGGTTGCCGAGCTCGAGCACATCCAGCTTTCCGAGTTTGATCTTGGCGACCGAATCGGTGATCTTGCGGGTCACGAACTCGCGGCCACGCAGCGGGCTTTCGTGGTTGAACAGAATGCCGCTCGAGCCAAAAATGTCATAGCTCTCACGGTAGTTGACCGTGATCCAATGCGCGTAGAGCTTGGCCACGCCATATGGGCTGCGCGGATAGAACGGCGTGTCCTCCACCTGAGGCACAGCCTGCACCTTGCCGAACATTTCCGAGGTCGACGCCTGGTAGAAGCGGATCTTCGGATTGACGAGGCGAATCGCCTCAAGCAGGTTCAGCGCACCAACGCCGGTGATCTGTGCAGTCGTAGTGGGCTGGTCGAAGCTGACGCCGACGAAACTCTGGGCGGCGAGGTTGTAGATCTCATCCGGTTGAATCTTCTGCACCATGGCCAGCGAGCTGCCCAGGTCGGTCAGATCGTACTCAACCAGATGCAGATTGGGATGATTCGCAACCCCCAGCTCTTCCAGACGCCAGAAGTTTACCGAGCTGGTGCGCCGGTAAGTGCCGTGTACCTCGTACCCCTTCTCCAGAAGAAGCTCGGTGAGGTAAGCACCGTCCTGACCCGTGATGCCGGTGATGATTGCCTTCTTGATACTCATAATTGCCTTCGCTCGATGTTGTTATGGCGTTGCATTACTGCAGTGCAAGGTAATGATCCACGATCCTGTGGACATGCCTGCCAGGCACGGACCGCCCCCTCGATTGGACGCCGAATCATACCCCATGTGCGGCAGTATCCTTGTCGCTTTTGGCCGGCTCCAGCAGTGCCGCAGCCAGTTGCTGGGCGCTCTCGCGCCAGGACAACCACGTCAGGGCCCGGATGTCCGGAAGCGTCCCCGCGTGGCGGTCAGCGATCCATTGACGCACTCCGGCGGCCAGCGATTCGGCGCTGCCACCTTGGAAGTAGCTGGCGTGGTCGCCGGCCACCTCGCGGAACACCGGGATGTCGCGAGCCAGTACCGGCTTGCCCTGCTGGGCCGCCTCGATCAGCGGGAGACCGAAGCCTTCACCCTGTGAGGGGGCAAGCAGGCAGGTTGAGGCGGCATACACCTTACCCAAATACTCGTCGCTGATCGCTTCCAGCCAGAACAGCCGCTTGTTGCGTTCGGGATGGCTGGCGATACGCGCACACAGCTCATCCACCAGCCAGCCGCGCTTGCCGACAATCACCAGCAGGACATCTTCGCCCTGTGCCCACAGCTGCTCGAAGGCGTCCAACGCCTGGCCGTGACCCTTGCGTGGTTCGAGCGTACCCACCATGAGGAAGCTGGTTGCTCCGGCAATACGCTCCACAATCCCCTTCCCCGCATCCGGAAGGCCGCGACTGGGGGCGCTGCTTTCGATGTCCGCCCCCAGGTGGAACCACTTGATTTCCGGGGTGCGTTCCAGCAAAGCGTGTTCCATCCACTCCTTGACGTCATCGGCTACTGCTCGGGAAATGCAGATAACGGTATCGGAATAGCCTACGACAGAGGTCAGCCAACGCTCGTGGTAGCGCCCACCGTCCACCGGCCACCACTCCGGATGGCGGACTGGGAGGATGTCGTAAATGACGAAGGCCACCTTCACGCCCGCGGATCGGAAGTAGTCGAACCAGTGTGGAACCAGCGACGCGGTGTCGCCGACCAGATCCAAGCCGAGGAAGACGTCGCCTGCATGGCAGACCACCGGGGTGTCCTCAACGTTCTGGTCCGCGCCGGGTGTAATGCGCGCGGTGAACGCATTGGCAAATAGATACTGGCCCGTCTCGCGATCAATACGCACCAACTGGATCCGGTAGCCTTCCGGCGGTTTCGCCAGCCATTCAACGGTGATCGAACGCGTGACACGCTGTATGCCGGTTCGGTGATCGTGCGAGGCAAGCTCGGATACATCGACCAGTATCTGCGGAACGGGGGGGGCGATGGATCGGTCCAGAGCATCGGCCAAGGCCAATGCCACCGGCTCGGCCATCGCAGCGTCCGCGGCCAGCAGGTCAATAGACGTCGACACCACCGAATCGCGGGTTCGCACGGGTGCGGGGGTAGACGCATGCAACGATTCGCACGCATCCAGAACGCTATCGGCAACCCTTTGCCAGGAGAATTGCGCACCGCGCGTCAGCGAGTAATCACGCAGCGCTTGCAGCGCGGCTTCATCGTCGAGATGGCGCGACATGCATTCGCGGATTGAATCGACGTTCATGGGGTCGAACAGCGCGCTTTTGCAGGTGGCAATTTCTCGAATGCTTGACGCGTCTGACGCCAGCACAGCGGCACCGCAATTCATCGCTTCAAGTACCGGCAAGCCAAACCCTTCATGCCATGAGGGGAACACGAAGAAACGGCAACGGTTATAGAGCGCGACCAGATCGCGGTCAGAGACGTAGCCGGTGAAGATCATTTCTTCCGGCCGCATTCCAAGTTGCGCGGCCAGCGCCTGCAATTCGGCGATATGCGGCGCATGCATACGCCCCGCCATCACCAGCCGGAGCATGCTGCGCTGACGTCCGTCCAGCCCGGCATAAGCCTGAACCAGACGACGAAGGTTCTTGCGGTCGTCCGACCCCCCTGTGTAGAGAATATAATCGGTGGCGATCCCGAATTTTTCCTTCACGCGACGCAGGATGAGAGAGTCAGCCGGCAGCGGCTTGAAGATGTCGTCGCACGCACCCGAGATATTCACAACCTTGTTAGCGTCGAACTGCAGGGCTTCACGCGCCTCGGCAGCAGCGCTTGCCGAGATGGCGAGCAGGCGGTCCGCGCGGCGGAGCGACTGCAGCTTTTCCTCGTAGTACATCTTGTACGGCGGAATCGGATCGAGATAGGCATCCGGATTCAGGAGCGGAATCAGGTCATACAGCGTGACGACTGTTGGCATAGGGAAGGCAGCCCCGATGCTGGTGACAGACTGGTCCCCGTACCCCTCGAAGAGACTGGAAACATGCACGACATCGGGCGCGAGTGCCGCGATCGCGGCCTCGCGCACAACCTGCGCGCGACCGATCCGCTCCTGGTTGCTGCGATCCATTCCGTGCACCGGCATCGGAACGTGCCAGACATGGATGTTCTCCATTGGCAACACGCCCTCGAACGCCAGCCGGATGGACGGCACGGTTTCAACGAACGACCCGTTCAGAACAAGGTGGATGTCGTGGCCGCGGTTCGCACGCGCCATGGCGAGCGCCAGGGACAGACTGTAGCGCCCGATACCGCGGTAGCGGCTCTCCGACTGGGCCCCTTGCAGGTCGATGACAATCCGCATGGTCATACCTCTTGATTCTTGGCGGCAGCTCGCAGACGGGCATGGAAGCCACGCGCGCGCGCAGACAGAAGTTCATTACCAGCGTCGTCGCCGAAGTACTGCACCTGTCCCACGCCACCGACGAGGACTACCTCGGCGTGCGCGACCACGATGCCGCGATGGCTGGCGAGCAGGCGCAGGCGGCGGTGCACGAAGGGCACCATACGTACCGCACGGTTCACCGCTCGCCCCAGCTGAGGACGCGCCAGCACGCGGCGCATGGCACCCACGACCGTTTCACGAACCAGCGCCTTGGGCTGGCGCACGGCACGTATGCCATACCCCATTACCCAGCGTAGAGGGCGTGTAACACGCCACGACTTACTGTTGAGAATATCCTGCATGAGTGCGTGTTGGTGAGCCAGCTCCGCGTCACGCCGCGCGATTTCGGCGTTTGCGGCATGACCCTGCGCCACGGCACGCTCGAAATCTTCCTTGTAGGCTGCTACGGCCTCGCCCAGCATCTCCACCTCGTGACGAAGCGAAGCCTCTTCAGCCTGGCGCGCATGCACCTCCACCTGCAGCTGATTGGCCTGCTCCACCACACGAGTGATATCTGCGTGCATGCGCGCATGCTGCTCGGCCGCAACAGCATTGGCTGCACCACAGAAAGAGGATTGCGGTGCCAGCACGAAAT
Organism: Pseudomonadota bacterium; assembly: GCA_023439425.1. GTDB lineage: Bacteria > Pseudomonadota > Gammaproteobacteria > Xanthomonadales > Xanthomonadaceae > Stenotrophomonas. Next base: position 5,002 of record JAEXNZ010000137.1, on the reverse strand, counting down.
CGTCGAATACATTCGGGCCGCAGCCCAGCGCTGACAGCAGCTCGGGGTGCTCTGCACTGACGTAGAAACGATTGAGGCCGTCGAAGTAGGCGAAGACATACCCCTTGGCCAGCACCAAGGGCTCCCATCGGTGATGGTTGGGCTCCGGGCTGAGGGGCGGCGTGCTTTCAATGGTCAGCACCCACGGTCGACGCGGCGAGGTCCAGCCTGCGACGACTTCATATTCTGCGCCTTCCACGTCTATCTTGAGCCAATGCACCTCGCCTTCGCCGGCGCGGTCGAACACTTCGTCAAGAGTGATCGCCGGTACGCGCACTTCACCGACCTGGAAGCCGGCGGCGCGATGCCTGTCGGCAATCGCTTCGTCGAGTGTGCTCAGCCCGGTGTCCGTGATATCGAAGAAACGCAGTTCGCCCGGCGCGTCCGTCACGGCAGCCTGGATGATCTGCTCTTCGGGACGCGCGGCACGCAGCAGGTCCGAGTAATGCTGGGTGGGCTCAACATGAACGCCACGCCATCCTTTCAGGTAGAACAATCGGCTGACGGAGTGTTCGTCCGGACTCTGGGCACCAACGTCGATGTAGCGCCCTTCCGGTACCTTGCCCAGCGCCCGCCACAGAATTATGTCTTCGAAATTCTGTGCGTAGGAGACCAGGTTGAACATGGAGTTGATCGTTGTTGTCACGTGTGCGTGCTCCGCTCCACCGCAAACGCGGCGTCAAGCCAATTACTGCCAATGAACATCGGGTGCCCGGCATTCATCACTTCGAACACCAGCAGGTTGTCGGTCCACTCAAAGTTATCCACCAGGTGGGTTTCGGTGCTGACCAAGGCGGGTGAAACCGAATAAGATCCAGGTCCCAGACGGCACATGAAGTCCAGCGTGAAGCGCACGCGCTCACCGGGAAGCAGGTGCTTCTGCACCTGGCCGGTGTGCCAGGTGTTGCTGCCCCATACAACGTGTCCCTGCTTGTCGCGGATCATGAATCCGAGCACCAGGCTTTCCACGTGCTCACGCGCTTCTGCCTCCAGCACAAGGCGCAATGGCTGACCAACGGTGGCCAAGCCGACCTCCTGCCCGGTGCCGGCGTCCTCAAGACGCAGGCCACGCGTGAAGACTTCGCCGCTTCCGCTGCGCGTCATCACCCAGCCTTCCTTGTCTCGCCGCTGCTCTACCGAAAGATGCTCGTTCTCCTTGCGGGCGATCAGCGCGTTGTAATAGTCGATGACTTCATCGGGTGCGCCGTCACGCAGGACGCGGCCCTTATCGAGCAGGATGACGCGGTCGCACAGAGCCTTGACGTCGCCAGGACTGTGCGAGACCAGCATGATCGACGTGCCCTGTTCGCGGAAGCGACGCATACGATCAAAGCTCTTGTGCTGGAAGTAGCTGTCGCCAACGGCAAGTGCTTCGTCGACGATCAGCAGATCCGGCGTGAACGCTGTCGCGACCGCAAACGCCACACGGACCTGCATGCCGCTGGAATAGGTGCGCACGGGCTGGTCAAAGTACTCGCCCACCTCGGCGAAATCCTCAATCTCAGGCATGACCTGTTCGATCTGGTCCTGGGTGTAGCCCATCAAACCGGCCGAGTGATAGGCATTCTGTCGCCCGGTCAGATCAGGATTGAATCCCATGCCCAGCTCCAGGATCGCGGCCACTCGACCGGAGCGCTGAACGCTGCCTTCCGTGGGCTGTGCGGTGCCAGTGATGAGCTTCAGCAGCGTGCTCTTGCCCGCGCCGTTCTGGCCAATGACGCCCACCGCTTCGCCGGGTGCGATCCGGAACGACACATCCCGCAGCACCCAGGTCTCCTCGCGCGGACGGGTCGGCAACCCGAACCAGCGCGCCGCCCGCAGCCACTCACTACGCCAGACACGGTAGGCCTTCCCTACCCCTGCGACCCGCAACTCGCCACTCATAGCGCATCCACCAGTTCAGGGCTGGCACGACGGAAGACGACCAATGCCGCCAAGCCCAGCACAAGGGTCGCAATAATCATCCAAACCAGATCCGCCCAGACCGGCGGCTTGTTGAAGACAAGCACGTTCTGGTAACTGGTCACCAGCGGGAACAGCGGGTTCAGCTTGAACACACGTTGTGCAGCTTCAGGAAGAATGCCGATGTGGTAGACGATCGGCGTGAGCCAGAACAAGGCCTGCAGCACGACCGGAACCACTTGCCCGATGTCGCGCATGAAGACGTTCAACACGCCCAGCAGCAGGCCGATGGACATGGCAAACGCCAGCGTCAGAATCATCAGCGCAGGCAACCAGAACGCTTCTGCGTCAGGGAAATGACCGAGCACGGCAAAGACGATGAAGATGGCCACCAGCAGGAGCAGGTTGTTCACCAGCATCGTTCCGCCAGCAATAAGGGGCAGGCAGATGCGGGGGAAGGCCATCTTTTTCATCAGGTTGCCACTGTCCACGAACAGTGACACCGAGCGCCCGATGGTTTCAGAGAACATCGACCAGCACAGCGTGCCGGCCATCAGATACAACGCGTAGGCGTACTTGTTGTCGATGCCAGGCAACTTGGCGGCCAACACCTCCGACAGGATCGTGGCGAAGATGAGCACCTGCATCAAGGGATGAATGATCATCCACAGCAACCCCAGCTTGCTGCGTATGAAGCGCAACCGGAGCTCGTTCTTGATGGAAGAGAGGATGAAGTATCGGTAGGCCCATACGGCCCGGATCATGTCTTTCATTGCATGCCTCGTACTTCGTTGTCCTGCTGATGCACTGTGCCGGGCGCTGGATTGGCGCGTAGGTCGTCCAGACGTTCGATGATGTGGGTTGCCGCCGCCTGGGCAGACAACACTGCCTGCACATGCAGGCGGCCTGCCTCACCCAGCGCGGCTGCGGCGGCGCGGTCGTCGGCAAGGCGGCGCATCCACGTCGCAGCCTGGGCCACGTCGGCGTCGGCCCAGCGTTGCCCTTCCCCGCCGGGATACTCGCCCTCGCCCACCGGCACCAGGGTGTAATCCACCAGCGCAGCGGACGCGCGGTCCATGAATTCCATGTTGCCCGACCAGGCGGTGGCAATGACCGGCTTGCCTATGGCCATGCATTCCGCCAGGCCCATGCCGAAGCCCTCGGCACGGTGCAGCGAAACGTAGGCGTCGCAGCAGCGTTGCAGGGCGTTGAGATGCGCGCGGTCGATCACGTCGTCTCGCAGCACGATGCGGTCATCGCCGTGTGCCAGGTCGAAGATCTGTTTGATCCAGTGCGGGAAGCGATAGCCGTTGCTGCTCTTGACCAGCAGGCGGACGTCGCGACGCTCCGGCGGAAACGCCGCACGGAACGCCTGGATGGCCGCAGCCGGGTTCTTGCGTTCCATGCGCGAGCTGAAATCGAAGGTGACCAGAAAGACGAATGCATCTTCCGGCAGACCGAAGTCGGCACGCTGCAGGCCACTGTCCTCGATGGTCCCCAGCGGCATCGGCACGCGAAGCACCGGCTTGTCGGTCACCCGCTTTACCGCCTGCTCTACGAAGGCAGTCGCGACCAGCACCTCGTCGACTTGTGCCAGTGCTGGCATCCATGCCGCGGGCAGCGTTTCCAGTTCCCAGAACCAGCAGGCGATCAGGTAGCGTCCCTCGAGCCGGGCACGGCCGATATCCTGCAGCGCGCGCTCCTGGAAGTCCGGGTTCACGAACAGGATGCTGACCGGGTGCGGGACGGTGTTGTCGATGTAGGCATCCAGCGCATGGTCATCCCAGGCGTGCGGCAGGTCGAGGTCGATGTCGCGCAGCGCCACCGGTACGCCATGGTCGAGAAGCGCGCGTGCATAGCCGCGCGCGGCCTCGGCGAGTCCGAACTGTCCGTGGATGTAGCCAAGAATGTTGACTCCGGGCAGATTGGCGTCTGCAGGCTGCGCGCGGACAACCGGCGTACGGGCACGCGGCTGCCAGGCCTGCCAGGCAGCGGTCCGCGGGAAACGCGTCCGCGCCCGCAGGCGACGGGTCAGCAGTTCCAGCATGCCTTCGCGCACTCGGCGAGGTAGCGCGCGGTAAGCACTGCGCAGCCAATCCTGGCCGCGCAGCCACGCCAACAGGCGCACCTGGGCCGAGGGCCGGGTGGAGTCAGAAGGGTTCATGGCAGCGGCCGTGGTGTTCAGCCCGCCAACGCCCGTTCCAGATCCACCTGCAGATCCCCCAGGTCCTCCACGCCCACGCTCAGCCGCACCAGCGCATCACTGATGCCCAGCTGTTCACGGCGCTCAACCGGAATGGAGGCATGGGTCATCACGGCCGGGTGGTTGACCAAGCTTTCCACCCCGCCCAACGATTCGGCCAGGGTGAACAGTTCGGTCTTCTCGCAGAACGACTTCGCTGCGGCGAACCCACCCTTGAGCACGATCGACACAATGCCGCCGTAGCCGTTCATCTGGCGCGTGGCCAGCTCGTGCTGCGGGTGCGAGGTCAGGCCGGGGTAAATCACCTTTTCCACCGCCGGATGCTTTTCCAGCCACTGGGCCAGGGCCAGCGCGTTGGCGCAGTGCGCCTTCATGCGCAGCGGCAGAGTCTTCAGACCGCGCAGGGCCAGGAAGCTGTCGAACGGGCCCTGCACGCCACCGACGGAGTTCTGCAGGAAGGCCATCTGCTCGGCGAGCTCGGCGTTGTCGCCCACCACCACCATGCCGCCGACCATGTCCGAGTGGCCGTTGAGGTACTTGGTGGCCGAATGCAGGACCAGGTCCGCGCCCAGCTCCAGCGGGCGCTGCAGCATCGGCGAGGCGAAGGTATTGTCGACCACCACGATCAAGCCATGACGCTTGGCGATGGCAGCGACCGCGGCGATATCCACGAGCTTCAGCATCGGGTTGGTCGGGGTCTCGATCCACACCATCTTCGTCTTCGGCGTGAAGGAGGCCTCGAACGCGGCCAGATCGGTCAGGTCGACGAAGCTGAAATCCAGCCCGGCGGTGCGGCGACGCACGCGCTCGAACAGACGGAAGCTGCCGCCGTAGATATCGTCCATTGCCACCACATGG
>JAEXNZ010000135.1 GCA_023439425.1 Pseudomonadota bacterium | reverse complement strand
ACCTGGTGCTGTGGGAAGGCGACCCGTTGGATGTGGCGCACTATGCCGAGCAGGTGTGGCTGGGCGGCAAGGCCATGCCGATGCGCTCGCGGCAGACCGAGCTGCGGGATCGTTATGCGGCTCCTGCGGGGGGCGAACCGCGAGCGTATTCGAGGTAATGCACTATGAACCCTCGCGAAACCCGCTCTATACAATTCCTCGCTGAATCTGCTCGGCGTAGCTTAAGCAGTGACGGCTAACCGGCCGACGAAAGCCTTGCGACTGTGCCAGATGCGGCTCCGAGAGGGGCCGCAGGTGGTTCCATGCCTTGGATTTCCAGGGCAATGGTTAACTGAAGGGGGCAACGAGCAGATTTTGAACCTTGGATGTTGATGCGGAAGGTTTCCAACACAGAACTGGGCTACTGTGACCATCTGTTCCTGTCCGGTTGTTCACCCCAACCTAATTGAGCATCCCGATGTCAGCTAATGAAGATGGAAGGCGAAAATCAACTACGACCCAGCAGCTTCTTGCAGCTAGAGCAAGAACAGGGTTTGGCATGTTGGAAGGATCTTTCTTGGGTGCCCATGAGCGTTTCTGGCGTTTGGATCATTTGCTGACAAAGCTTGGCCCCAATGCCGACAGAGAGCTCTACAGATACTTCCCCGTCTCAGCGATCGCGGCACTTGAAGGTCACTTCAAGCAGGCTGCCGCTGCGATAGTCAACAGCGGCCCAATCTACATGGAGCGTGGCCTCAATCTCGCCAAGGATCGCCTGAAGAACAGCTTGGACCTAATTCCAGTGCTACACGATAAAACCATTACGGTGGGCGAGCTTGTAGCGCATTGGCTTCCATTTAGTACGTTGGCACACATCGAGTCAGCCATAGGCGGGCTTCTCGACTTGAACTTCAAGCAAGCAGCCAAGACTGCTGTCGAGCCATCTGCTGGACGAAACGCGCTTAGCGATCAAGAACCGATCGTGGCCGACGTAGCCTCCCTCTGGAGACAGATTGCGGAGGCATTTGAGACACGCCATATACTGGCGCATGAGGTTGCATCTTCTTTTGATGTCACGTTCCAGATGGCCAAAGACGCCGTAGACGGTTGTTCAAAGCTTGCAACTGTGATCGAGGCGGTCATCTGGCACACCGCCTGGAAAGATGTACCTCTCACACAGTACGAAATGAATGCTGTTGAAGAAGAAAAATCAAGAGCATCACGTCAGCGCCTAGCGGCGCTAATGCGAACTGCGCGCCGCGTCGCCACCAGAGCCAAGCGAGGCTCGATGCTTCGAAGGAATCACTTCGCATGGAGGCAGACGACTCGGGAGTTAGTTGAGATGAGCACCTCCGAGTTCACTGGCGGATCGATATTTCCAATGCTGGTTTCATCCGGGTTCCACATCGCTACTACTGCAAGATGCCAAGCAATCGAAGAATGGGTCAGCCTAGCTGATCCTGAGGGAAGTCGAATCTAGGACTTGATTGAGTGAGTACCTCCAAGTCTCGGACTAAGTCCGGATCAGTCTGCCCCCTCGGAAGGGTGTACCCGTCAAAAAGCCCTTCAGTGACTGCGACACCCCTGCTCTTCTGAGTAAATGGCCGGCTGCATTTCACTTGAAGGCGCTGTCCCACAAGCTTGGCGTTGTAGCCTTGCAAGTTCGGCACCTTGGATCCCACAGACTATCTGGGGCTCAGAGCCTTCAAGCACAAACAAAGCGGCGGCCAATGGCTGCTCTCTGCAAAACTGACTGATTCGCCGCTACGTCCGGGAATGGATTATCGGGACGGCATGGGCAGCTTCGAGCAGGTCGACATCGTCGAACCTGTGATGCGGGGGTTAGACCATTGGACTCGGTGGACCCACCGAATAGTTGTGCATGGGCAGCAAAGCCATATCGACGCGCTGACGTCAACTTGGACTGGCGGGATCTCCCGCAACTCGCTTCCCGCCGGCGGCGAACCACAGGCATACTTCCATAGTCGCAAAGTTCAGTCGGACAGAGCCGGCTCTACGGCATCGCATCAAGGAACCCATCCATGATCCTGCGCTGGTACTTCGACTTCATCTCACCCTTCGCCTACCTGCACTGGCAGCAGCTCAAGACGCTGCCGCAGTTCGAGCACATTACTCCCGTGCCGATTGCCTTCGGCGCGGTGCTGCATCACCTGGGCAACCTGGGGCCAGCGGAAATCCCGGCGAAGCGCCGCTTCATCTACCGCCAAGTGCTGTGGCAGGCCCAGCAGCAGGGCACTCCCGTACGTTTCCCACCCGGGCACCCGTTCAATCCGCTGGCGGCACTGCGGCTGTGCCTGGCGGTCGGGGCCACCCCGGCTGCGGTGGACACGTTGTTCAACTGGATCTGGCGCGACGGCCATGCCGCCGACACCCCGCAGGCGCTGGCGCTGCCCGGCGCGATGCTGGACGTGGCCGACGTAGCTGGGGCGGTGTCAGCACCCTGGGTCAAGGAGCAACTGCGCCGGAACACCGAAGCGGCGATAGCGGCTGGGGTCTTCGGCGTGCCTACCCTGTCAATTGACGGTGAACTGTTCTGGGGCAACGAATCGCATGGCCTGATGCGGGCGGTGCTGGGCGACCCCGGTCTGCTGCAACAGGAGGACTGGCGGCAGGTAGTGGAACTGCCGGTGGCGGTTGAACGCAGCCGGTAAACGGTTACATCCGGATGCGTGAATCCCCGGTCAGGTACGTGAGTCCATTTTGAGATAGCTTTCACATTTTCGAACCGACACCTGCCTGGAGGGGGTAACAGGATGCGCATCGGAATTGTCGTGGACTCAGCCTGCGATCTGCCGCAGGACTTCATTGAAAAGAACAACCTGGTGCTGCTGCCGATCACCGTGCGCATTGGCGAAGCCGTGCTTGCTGACCACCGCGACGAGCAGGCCACCCTGAGCTTCCTGCACGCCCACGTGGCCGAGAACGGGGCCGAGGCGGAAACCATTCCCTTCAGCGTGGTGCAGATCCGCGATCTGTTCCTGGGCAAGCTGGTGATCGACTACGACCATGTGTTCTGCATGACGATCACCAAGACCCGCAGCCCGATCTATGACAACGCGATGCAGGCCAGCTTCGCGATCCTCAACGACTACAAGCCGGTGCGCCAGGCAGCGGGTTTCAACTCGCCGTTCGCGCTGCGCGTGCTGGACACCCAGAACCTGTTCGCCGCCCAGGGCGTGACCGCGGTGGAAGCCGTGCGCCTGCGCGACAGCGGAGCCAGCGTGCAGCAGATCCGCGAAAAGCTGGAAACCCTGGCGCACAACGTGCATGGCTACATGGTCACCCGCGACCTGTACTACATGCGCGCCCGCGCCCGTCACAAGGGCGACCGCAGCGTGGGCCTGATCAGCGCCGCGCTGGGCAGCGCGCTGGACATCAAGCCGGTGCTGCATGGCTACCGGGGCGAAACCGGCCCGGTGGCCAAGATCAAGGGCTTCGACAACGCCGTGCAGAAGCTGTTCGACTTCGTTGGCCAGCGGGTCAAGGCCGGGCTGATGACCCCCACCGTGTGCGTCAGCTACGGCGGCGAGCTGGAGGACCTACGCGCCCTGCCGGGCTATGCCAGCCTGCGCCAGACCTGCGAGGCGCACGGGGTACAGCTGTTCGAGTCGGTGATGAGCCTGACCGGCATGGTCAACGTCGGCAAGGGCGCGGTGACGGTCGGCTTTGCTGACGGCCCGCACACCTTCAGCGGCTGACCCGAGCGGCGGGTTTGTGCACACCGGTTGCACCGGGTTTCTGGCAGTCTGCGCGCATTCAATGGAGACCACCATGTCGTCAGTCGTTCATTACAGCATCAGCCTGCCGGACCCGGAAAAGGCCCGTGGCAGCGACCCGGATCTGTCTTTCAAGTCGCACGGGGCCAGCGGCTTCGCCGAGGAGCTGCAGGATGCCCTGCGCAGCCCCGCCCTGTTCGAGAAGTGGAAGGCCAAGCAGCCCGACCCGGACGCAGTGGAGCCGCAGTGGGGCGTGACCGACCCGGAGGCCACCGTCACCGGGGAACAGAAGGACCTGCGCATCAACCTGACCGTCAACACGAAGATCGACAGCGACGTGTTCAAGCAGCGCCTGCGCCTGCTGGCCGGCCATCATTGGGAAATGCGCGACGTGCGATAATCCGTGCTCTCCACGCACGGAACGCACGATGGACCCCAAGCTCAAGGACCTGATCGCCCAGACCAATCTGGGCGACCTGCTGCAACCTGCCAATCCGCAGCAGGACTACCAGCAACCGGTGGCTCCACCGCCTCCGACAACGCCCGAACCCGCCCGCTCCACCACCGACCCGCTGCAGGTGCATTTTGGCGATGTCAGTGTCGTTGGAGCCCTGCGCAGCGACAGCCCGGTGAGCGGCCGCCTGAGACTGTTTGCGCTGTTTTTTCTGGGCGGCCCGACCATCATCACCGGCGTGGTGCTGCTCGATGTCGTCCTGCGCAACGATAACGCCACGCTGTTCGGCAAGGCCGTGGGTGCCCTGTTCTGCCTGGGGATGATCGCCTTCTGGCCGCTGATCATCTATGCCAAGAGGCGAACAACATCCGACCGCGCCCGGTGACCCGCATGCAGATCCGTCCATACCGGACAGGCGAAGAAGACGCGCTTCGCCAGCTGTTCCACGCCGCCGTGCATGAGACGGCCTCTCGCCATTACACGCCGCAACAGTGTGCGGCCTGGGCACCCGACAGCTACGACATCGCTGCGTGGGCCGAGCGGATCCAATCCGTGAATCCGTTCGTGGTGGTGGTGGACGATCACCTCGCAGGATTCGCGGACCTTCAGGAGTCAGGCTACATCGACCTGTTCTTCGTTCACCCCCGGTGGACTGGTAAAGGCATTGGCCGTTCACTGATGCAGCACCTGATGAGTGAGGCGGCCCGTCGTGGCATCACCGAACTCACCGCCGACGTCAGCCTTGCCGCGGAAACGTTCTTCGCTTCGAATGGGTTTGTAGTGGTAGACCGGCAGGTGGTTGAGCTTCGCGGGCAGTTTCTGCCCAATGCACGCATGCGATGCCTTGTCCAAGCTGCGGAACCCGACAGGGATCCGTCATGAGGGCGGTGAGTCCAGGCCAGTCGGCCAAGGCCAGGCGCGAAGCATTGCTTCGACCGGCCGAGCGCGGCCAGCCGAAGTTGCGGTTTGCGCCACGTGGATTGCGTTACCTAGAGCGCTGGTCGGAGAGATTCGCCGGAAGGTTCCCTTCCTCAGAAGAGATTGCCGAACACCCCCGCTACTGGAACAACAAGATTCCTGTCGAGTCACGGCTGGTAGAAGCGCCCACCACCAATCTTCTACTGCAGCGGAAATGCGCGCAGCACTTGATCAATGCCTGCGCGCACCTGATCGCGGCTAAGCCAGCTGAACTCGCCCGCGTCCGAGTTACCTGTCTCATCGCCTTGCCAAACATGTTTAGCAGCGAGATCTGCCTGTACCTCGATGAAAATTACTACCGCGGCCACACCGTGCCCGGCCCCTACGACCATGGCCAACTGCGCTCTCTGCAGCCGCGCAGCCTGGCGCGCGAGTGGAACCTGACGTTGCCGCCTGGCGTGGGCGAATGGGGCGTTGCCGCCGAGTATCCGGCAGTTGAAGGGTACGACGAGTGGTACAGCGACCTGTGGTATTTCGGCGAGGTGGGTGCGCGACCGTGATCGGCATGGACACGCATGGCGTGTCCCTACGGCACCTGTCCTTCCACCACCCGGTTGCGTCCTTCGTGTTTAGCCGCATACAGCGCTGCGTCGGCGGCTTTCAGCAGCGCCGTGGGGTCCGCCCCCGCCACCTTGGCAATCACCACCGCCCCCACGCTGATCGTCACTCCGACTTGTCCCACCCCGTCCGGTGAGGCCAGGCGGATGCGCTCGACTGCCCCACGCAGGGTGTCGGCCAGTGCCAGCACGCCCTCGCGCGGCGTGGCGGGCACCACCACCGCGAACTCTTCGCCGCCATAGCGCGCGACCAAGTCGGTGCCGCGCGTGGCACAGTGATTGAGCGTATTGGCAACGGCACGCAGGCAGGCATCGCCCATGGGATGGCCAAAGCGGTCGTTGAACTGCTTGAAGTGGTCGATGTCGATCATCAGCAGCGCCATGGGCTGCCCGCTACGGCGCGCACGTCCCCATTCGGCCAGCAGTACCTGGTCGAACTCGCGCCGGTTCGCCACGCCGGTCAGCGCATCGACACGCGACAACCGGTCCAGCTGATCCTGGCCTTCCATCGCCCGCACCTGCATCACCACCCCACGCAGCCCCGCCCCGAGCGTGGCAAAGATGAAGCCGAACACGGCCAGATACGGGTGCTGGTCCACCAGCAGCGCCGATACCACCAGCAACGCAGCGGGCAGGATCAAGGGGGCACCAGCACGCACCGCCAGGGTCAGCCTGCGCGGCGTCTGCCTTGCCGGCTCGTCGCCATGGCGGAACGCCATCACCGCCAACAGCAGGAACGGGAGGTCGATCAGCAGGTCCGGCACCGCCCCGTACCCGGTATCCGTGGCCACGTGGTTGATGTAGGCAGCCATCGCCAGATAGACCCAGGCAAACACCGTCAATGCGCGGAACAGGCCGCGCCGGGTTCCATCTTCGCTGGTGATGTAGCGCAGCAACGCAAACACCGCGATGAAGATGTTCTCGATATCGAACATCAGCCGCAGGCTGCCGATCGCCGGGTCGGGTGCATCCGTGGGCGTGGCGTAGGAAAAGGTGTGCACGAAGAACAGGTAGCCCAGCAGCAGCGCCAACGCACCATCAATGGCGATCAGGTACCAGGGCTCATGGCGCGGGTGCGCCATGGCGAAAGTGAGCGGCACGCCGTACAGCACGTACAACAACATGGCAATGCCGGGCACGGCATCCACGTTGCCCAGGGCCACTTCCTGGTACATGTTCAATGCCATGCCACCGGCCCACAGCAGCATGCCGAAGGTCAGTGACAGCCAACCGATACGTACGTCGCTGTGCCAGCTGCGCACCAGACGATACGTGCAGGCAGCAGCGGCCAGCAATGGCGCACCGATCAGAAACAGGAACGACGCCAACGTCGCGTGGCCCGGCAGCCACAGCGCCATCGCGTGCACCAGCATGTACAACGCGGCCGCCAACCACGCCATCCTGCCCTCCCCCTTGGAAGCGGTGTGGCCCTACCTTAGCGCTTGGCTGTGCACGGCACTTCACGCCCTGCCCACGGCACGCTCATGTGCATGACGGATTGCACAGCGCAGGTGCTGCCTTTCACGGCGCGTGTGCGGCCGCCTGCGGCAAGGTCGAGGCAGATGTGAAACGGAGTGCCCGATGCTGCTGAAACGATCTGCTTCCCTGACCCTGTTGGCGCTGGCCCTGGCTGCGGCACGCCCCTCCGCCCTCGCGCAGGCCCCTGCCCCGGCCACGCTGCCAGCCCCTATCGCCGAAACAGATGCGCTTCAGACCGGCCCGCGCTCCAACCTGCACGCGCAGGTACTGCTGGACCGGGCCAACTTCTCGCCCGGGCAGATCGATGGCGAGATCGGCTCCAACCAGCGCCGTGCAGTGGCGGGGTTCCAGGCCGCGCGCGGATTGAAGGTCACGGGCGAGCTGGATGACGCCACCTGGCAGGCGCTGCAGGACAGTACGCCGGTACTGGCCCGCTACACGCTTACCGCCGAAGACGTGGCCGGGCCGTTCCGTCCGGTACCGAAGAAGCCGGCCGACCAGGCCAAGCTCGACGCACTGGGTTACGCCTCGGTGGCCGAAGCCCTGGGTGAGCGCTTCCACGCCGACCCGAAGCTGCTGCAGGCACTGAACCCTGGTGTGGACCTGGGCAAGGCAGGCAGCCAGATCCAGGTACCGAACATTGCGCCGGCCGCCTTGCCCAAGGCGGCGAAGCTGGTGATCGACAAGTCCGATTCGACGCTGCGCATGTACGACGCTGCGGGCAAGGTCTATGCGCAGGTTCCGGTGTCGTCTGGCAGCCAGCATGACCCGCTGCCGATCGGCGAGTGGAAGATTCTGGGAATCTCGCGCGATCCGCCGTTCCACTACAACCCGAAGCTGTTCTGGGATGCGAAGAAGGGCGACCGCAAGGCGACGATCCCGCCGGGGCCCAACAATCCGGTCGGGCCGGTCTGGATCGATATCTCCAAGCCGCATTACGGCCTGCATGGCACGCCGGAGCCCGGGCACGTGGGCAAGACCGAATCGCACGGCTGCGTGCGGATGACCAACTGGGATGCGTTGCGGGTGGCTGACGCGGTGGATGCGTCGGTGCCGGTGATCATGCAGGAGTGAGCACATGACCTTGATGCGGCTGCTGGCGTTGGGTGTGGTGATCGGGGCAGCCGGGTGGTGGTGGCTGGGCGGGCCGCGGGTGGGGCCGGAGGTGGGTGCTGCGCCGGTGGCCGTGGATGGTGCAGTGGAAGGTGTATCGGGGAGCCGGCCAGCGGCCGGCACTACCGGGATTGCGGTGGCCGCCGTTCCCCCGGATGTGGCCGGCGGCAAGGAGGGCCGGCCAACGGCCGGCGCTACCGGGGAGCA
>JAEXNZ010000117.1 GCA_023439425.1 Pseudomonadota bacterium | reverse complement strand
CTGAGTGGCGATGAGCTGGCGCGGATTGGTGTGGCGCTGGAGCAGATCCAGATCGTGGGCGATCGATATCCGGCGGACCTGGCGGCGCGTGTAGGCCGTTGAGACCGTCATCCCGTAGAGCCACGCCCTGCGTGGCTTCGCGGTGTTGGAACGGAGCGTAGTGACACGCCATGCGTGTCATCGCGGTGCCAAACGGGGTCGAAGCCACGCAGGGCGTGGCTCTACGTTATGGTGGTCAGGTCCCTCGCACCGCAGGAGCCCCACGATCATGCCCGTCCGCATCACCGCACTGACCGCCGCCCTCCTTGCTTCAGGCTGCGCGCAGCAGCCCGCCGCAACCGCTGCAGCGCCTGCCGCACCCAACCCGGCCACCCACGCCTTCGACCTCATTCACGAAGCCCCGTCGAAGTACTTCTTCGACGCCACCGCCACCCATGTGCCGATGGCTCCTCAACTGCACGCCACCGATTCGGTGTTCGTCGACGTGGACAACGACGGCCATCTGGACGTGGTGGTTTCAGTGGAACACGGCGTCAACCGTCTGTACCGCAATGACGGCACCGGCAAGCTGACCTACATGCCTGATGCGTTCGGCACCACCGCGCGCGACAACGAACACGTACGTGCCGCCGACTTCTACGGGGACGGCAACATCGACGTGGTGTTCGTGGCCGAAGCGGATAAGCAGCACCAGCTGTTCTTCGGCGACGGCAAAGGTCGCTTCACCGATGTCAGCGACCGCCTGCCGGCGCACAGCCAAGGCAATGGGCTGGCGGTGGGCGACCTCAACGGTGACGGGCATCCGGACATCTTCATCGGCAGCACCGGCGAGAGTCCACAGGGACCGCAACCGGCGCGCAACCTGCTGTTCCTCAATGATCCCGCGCGCCCGGGTCACTTCATCGATGCCAGCGCGACCCATCTGCCGGCAGGCGACGACCAGACCGAGGGCGTCGCGCTGGCCGACATGAACGATGACGGCCATCTCGACGTGCTGCTGGCCAGCCCCAGCCATCCCAACCGGTTGCTGCTCAACGACGGCAGCGGCCGTTTCGTTGACGCCTCGCAGCAGCTCGACCTGCGCGTGCCCATGGAAACCCGCGAAGTCCACGTGGCCGACGTCACCGGCGACGGCAAGCCGGACATCCTGTTCTTCAACATCACCAGCAACAACGGCGACTGGGAGAAAGATCCGCAGACCCGCCTGCTGGTCAACGACGGCAACGGACGGTTTGTGGATGAAACAGAAAAGCGCCTGCCCAGACATACGTTCTCAAGCTGGGCAGGCACGGTGGTGGACTTCAATGACGATGGCGCACCGGACCTGCTGGTGGGCGCGATCCAGGTGCCGGGATTCGTGCCGCTGCAACTGCGCGCGTGGCAGAACGACGGTGCCGGCAACTTCACCGATGTGACCCTGGAGGCGGTGCCAGGGATCACGGTGGGTCGCAGTTGGAGCATGGGGCAGGGCGATCTGAACGGGGATGGGCGGACCGACGTGCTGGTGGGCGGCTGGGGCACCCAGGCGCGGCTGCTGCTGTCGAAGTGACCAGTACAAATACTGGCTCCGGCTGCGTAAAACGCCCCTTGGCCCGCACGTCCTGCGGCGGGATGCTTGTAGACGCATCCCCATCGGCAGGAGTGATTCATGGCAACGGCACGCGCGAGAAAGGCGGCACCGGCACGCAAGGCGGCGGCAAAGAAGGCACCCAGCCGCGCACGCGGCACTAGCCGGTCCGCGGCGGCCGGCAGAAAGCCGAACATCCTGGTCATCTGGGGCGACGACATCGGCATCAGCAACCTGAGCTGTTACAGCCATGGATTGATGGGCTACCAGACCCCCAACATCGATCGCCTGGCCCGCGAGGGCATGATGTTCACCGATTCGTATGGCGAGCAGTCCTGCACGGCAGGGCGCTCGTCCTTCATTACCGGTCAGAGCGTGTACCGCACCGGGTTGTCCAAGGTCGGGCGGCCGGGCGGACAGGAAGGCCTGCAGCCGGAAAGCGTGACCATTGCCGAGCTGCTGAAAGAGCAGGGCTATGCCACCGGTCAGTTCGGCAAGAACCATCTCGGCGACCTGAACAAGTACCTGCCCACGGTGCACGGTTTTGATGAGTTCTTCGGCAACCTCTATCACCTCAATGCCGAGGAAGAGCCGGAGATGTACGACTACTTCCCGGAGAAGGACTTCCCCAACATCCGCAAACAGATCGGGCCGCGTGGCGTGCTGCATTGCTGGGCCACCGAGAAGGACGATCCCACTGAACAACCACGCTGGGGCAGGGTGGGAAAACAGAAAATCAAGGACACCGGTCCGCTGACCAAGAAGCGCATGGAGACCTGCGATGACGAGTTCGTCGCTGCCGCCAAGCAGTTCATCAAGAAGCAGCACGCCGATGACAAGCCGTTCTTTGTGTGGCTGAACACCACGCATATGCACATGTTCACCCACACCAAGAAGTCCAGCCTCGGCCAGGCCGGGCGTTGGCAGTCGCCTTACCACGACACCATGATCGACCATGACCGCAACGTGGGCGACATGCTGGACCTGCTGGATGAACTGGGCATCGCCGACGACACCCTGGTGCTGTATTCCACCGACAACGGGCCGCACCGTAATTCCTGGCCGGACGCCGGCACCACACCGTTCCGCAGCGAGAAGGACACCAACTGGGAAGGTGCATTCCGCATCCCGCTGCTGGCACGCTGGCCAGGACGCATCGCGCCGGGCGCGATTGCCAATGGCATCGTGCAGCACCATGACTGGCTGCCGACCTTCCTCGAAATGGCGGGCGCGCCCGAAGTCGTGGAGCAGCTGAAGACAGGCTACCCGGCCAACGGCAAGACGTTCCGCAACCACATCGACGGGGTCAGTCTGCTCGGCTATCTGACCGGCAAGGAAAAAGAGAGCCCGCGCAAACTGTTCATGTACTTCAGCGACGATGGCGACGTGCTGGCCATGCGTTACGACAACTGGAAGGTGGTGTTCATGGAACAGCGCTGCCGGGGCACGATGCAGATATGGGCTGAGCCCTTCACCGAGCTGCGGCTGCCCAAGCTGTTCAACCTGCGCACCGACCCCTACGAGTACGCCGACATCACCTCCAACAGCTACTACGAGTGGTTCCTGTACCACGACTACCTGCTGTTTGCGGCGTTCGGTATCGCCGACCGGTTCGCGCAGACGTTGGTGGAGTATCCGCGGGTGCAGGCACCGGGCAGCTTCACCATCGACGACGCACTGGCCAAGATGAGTGCGATGTCGGCGAAGGATTGATCAACCGGAGGGCCGGATCATGCGTGTGTGGATGCCAGTCATCTTCTGTGCCGTGCTGAGTGCCGGTTGTGGTTCCAGGGATGAAGCGCAGCCCGCTTCACCCGCCGCAGCGCCGACGGCCGAGACAACGCCGCCGGTGCCGGCTCAGCCTGCAACGCCGACACCCACGCCACCGCCGGCACCCACCCCGCCCGTCCTCACCGCCGATGGCGCACAGGTGGTGGCACCCGACAACTTCATTCGTGCCGAGTCGGACCGCTACATCGGCGATTTCGCCAAGGAATCGGGCGGTCTCGGCAAGCTGATGCATCGGCGTGAACCGGCATCGATCGATCAACAGAGCGTCATCCGGCTCAACCGGGACACGCTGTACAGTTCAGCGGCATTCGATCTGGACGCCGGCCCGGTGACCATTACGCTGCCCGATGCCGGTGATCGTTTCCAGTCGCTGATGGTGGTCAACCAGGATCACTACACCTGGACCGAGTACGGGGCCGGCCCGCATACCTTTGACCGGCAGAAGTCCGGCACGCGCTATGTGATTGCCGGCATCCGCACGCTGGTCAATCCGGCAGATGCGGCGGACGTCGAGGCCGTGCACAAGCTGCAGGACGCGATCACCGTGTCCCAGCCCGGTGGGCCGGGCACGCTCGAGCTGCCACGCTGGGATAAAGCGAGCCAGGACAAGGTGCGTGATGCGTTGCTCGCACTGGCGGCGACCTCGTCGGGCTTCCAGCGTGCGTTCGGGCAGAAAGATCAGGTTGATCCAGTGGCGCATCTGATGGGGACAGCGGCCGGGTGGGGTGGCAATCCAGACAAGGACGCCACCTACCTTGGGGTGGCCCCACCAAAGAACGATGGCAAGACGGTGTACCGGCTGCGGGTGAAAGATGTGC
>JAEXNZ010000003.1 GCA_023439425.1 Pseudomonadota bacterium | reverse complement strand
CCGCTGGCCGGCAACCTCATGAACCCAGAAGCACGTGCTTGGTTGCCGGCCAGCGGCCGGCACTACCACGCTGCGTTCATCCATCCAATGCCAGCCTCCCAGCACCCCACACGGAGACTCGTCCATGTCCCCACGCCATTTCCTTCTGCTCGCGCTGCTGCCGGCATTCGCCGCCACTGCTGCGGAAATGCCGGAAATCAATCGCCCCACCGGCAGCCCGCAGGCCAACGGTGCCACCCACACCCTCCGTCAGATTCCCGAAGCCTGCGCGCGGCTGGAAGGCACCTTCAGCGGCGATGCCGCACAGCCGTACCGCTTCAACGTGGTGCGCACCAGCGAGCAATGTCAGCCGCGCTCGCGCTTCGTCGACTTCGACAAGGCGCAACCCAGTGCAGCCAAGGGCTGGAAGCTCAACGACGTGAGCCGCGGGCCCAGCGCCGCCTGCCCCTCGCAACAGGCGGGGGTCAGCGTGTGGCGGCTGCCGGTGGACAAGAAGCCCGAGCTGGATGGGCAGGGTCAGTCGCGGATCTACCTGGAAGATGCGAAGAAGCAGGCCGCCGCCGGCAAAACCGCGCAGGTGCCGATGTTTGCGGCAAAGGCAGAGGTGCAGGGCAAAGCCTGTCGGTAATGGTCGCGATTCGCCCGGCGTCTGCCACCCCGTAGGGACACGCCATGCGTGTCCACGGGATGGCACAACGTCCGTTACGCCTCAAACGCCGGCAATTTCTTTTTCACCGCCACGTTCTTCAGCGTCACGTACTTCGGCAACCCATCCGCCCCATACGGCAACGGCGCTTCACCCTTGATCAACGGCGACAGATACGCACGCGCCTTCTCGGTGATGCCGAAACCATCACGACGAATGAACCCGGCCGGCATCTTCTTCTCATGGTTGGCCACCTTGTGCAGCGGTGCCGGTTCGATCTTCCAGCGGTACGGCTTGTCGCTGCTGCGCACGATCACCGGCATCACCGCATTCTGGCCCTTCAATGCGTACTGCACGGCCGCCTTGCCCACCGCCTGGGCCTGTTCCCAGTCGGTCTTCGAGGCGATATGCCGCGCCGAACGCTGCAGGTAATCCGGCAGTGTCCAGTGCACCTTGTAGCCCAGCGCATCCTTCACCCGTCCGGCCAGCAGCGAGGCCACGCCGCCCAGCTGCGAATGCCCGAACGCGTCCTTGCCGCCGCCGGCATCGGCCACGAAGGTGCCATCCGCGGTCTGGATGCCTTCCGACGCCACCACCACGCAATGGCCCACGCGCTCCACCACCTGCTTCACTTTGGCCAGGAAGGCGGCCTCGTCATAGGCGCGCTCCGGCAGCAGGATGATGTGCGGGGCGTCATCAGGACCTTCACCGGCCAGCCCGGCCGCGGCGGCCAGCCAGCCCGCGTGCCGGCCCATGGCCTCGTAGACGAACACCTTGGTCGAGGTTTCCGCCATGGCCGCCACGTCCAGCGCGGCTTCACGCACGGACACGGCGGTGTACTTGGCCGCCGAACCGAAGCCCGGGCAGGTGTCGGTCACCGCCAGGTCGTTGTCGATGGTCTTGGGCACGCCGATGCAGCTCAGGTCGTAGTTGAACGCCTTGGCCAGCTGCGACACCTTCCAGGCCGTATCGGCCGAATCGTTGCCGCCGTTATAGAGGAACCAGCGCACGTCATGCGCCTGCAGCACCGCCAGCAGGCGCTCGTAGCGCGCCCGGTCGGCGTCCAGCGACTTCAGTTTGTAGCGGCAGGAGCCGAACGCCCCGCCCGGGGTGTGGGCCAGCGCGGCAATCGCCGCCGCCGATTCCTTCGAGGTGTCGATCAGTTCTTCACGCAGCGCGCCCAGAATGCCGTTGCGCGCGGCCAAGACCTTGATTCCCTTGGCTCTGGCCGTGCTGATTACGGCTGAGGCGGTGGCGTTGATGACGGCGGTGACGCCGCCGGACTGGGCGTACAGCAGGGTGCCTTTGGACATGGTGCGACCTTGGTCGGGGGAGGAGGACATTGCAGGGACATTACCCGGATGAGGTAAAGTGCGTGTATTGCGGTGCAGCGTGAACGTGGGCTTTCCCACGGCGCGCTTACCCTTCCTTTTTTACCAAGTTGGAGTCAGGTTGATGCGATTGGTTCTGTTGGGACCGCCCGGTTCGGGCAAGGGGACACAGGCGACGCGCCTGAAGGACAAGCTGGGCCTGGCCCATATTTCCACCGGCGACATGCTGCGTGCGGAAATTTCGGCGGGTTCGGAACTGGGCAAGCAGGCCAAGGCCGTGATGGACGCGGGTAATCTCGTTTCCGACGAGATTCTGCTGGGCATGCTGGAATCGCGCCTGTCCCAGGCCGATGTGGCCAAGGGCTTCATTCTCGACGGTTACCCGCGCAACGTGGCCCAGGCCAATGCGCTGGACGCCCTGCTGGCCAAGATCGGCCAGCCGCTGGATGCCGTGGTGCAGCTGGATGTGGCCACCGACCTGCTGGTGCAGCGCATCGCCGGCCGTGCTGCCGAACAGGGCCGCGCCGATGACAATCCGGAATCGGTGCGTAACCGCCTGAACGTCTATAACGAGCAGACCGCGCCGGTGGTGGACTTCTATGCCGGTCGTGGCACGCTGGTGCGTGTGGACGGCGTGGGTGAGCTGGACGAAGTGGAAGCGCGCATTCACAAGGCCATCAAGGCCTGATGCGACGGGGCGCTGCTGCGGCAGCGCCAACGTCCTACACCTGCACGCCCAGCTCGGGGAAGAGCTGGGCGTGCGGTGTAGAACCAGCGAGCGGGCTTGCTCAGGGCCCCACAACATGAGCCCCCCTGGGGATTGGCCTCTTGGGGAGTAGGACCGATGGGGGTATTGCGGCTGGCGACGTGAATTGTGTCCGTCTTCACAGTACAGCGGTATAGGGGATTCCCTTACACGAGTCAGATTTCCCCTACGCAGCCACGCAGGGCGTGGCTCTACGCAGGAACGGTCAATCTCCACCCGTAGAGCCACGCCCTGCGTGGCTGGGGCCGTCCACGGTATTCCCCATCCGTGCTGATGATCGGCGACAATCGGCTGATGAGCACGATTCATATCCAAGGAATAGCCGGCACCTTCATGGGCGGCGTGGCCGCGCTGGCGCGGGAACTGGGCCATACGGTCCGTGGCAGCGACCAGGCGATCTACCCGCCGATGTCCACCCAGCTCGAACAGCTGGGCATCACCCTCGACCCCGGCTACCGGGCCGACAGCGTCGGCGCTGACTGCGATGAGGTGGTGATCGGTAACGCGCTCTCGCGTGGTAACCCGGCCGTGGAAGCGGTGCTGGACGCCGGCCAGCGCTACATTTCCGGGGCGCAGTGGCTGGCCGAGCAGGTGCTGCCGGGCCGCGACACCCTGGCCGTGGCCGGCACCCATGGCAAAACCACCACCACCACCATCCTGACCTGGCTGCTGCAGGCCGCCGGTCGCGAACCGGGCTTCCTGATTGGTGGCGTCGCTGAGGACTTCGGCGTTTCAGCCCGGGCCGGGCAGGGCCGGGAGTTCGTGGTCGAAGCCGACGAGTACGACACCGCCTTCTTCGACAAGCGCAGCAAGTTCGTGCATTACCGGCCGCTGGTCGCCATCCTGAACAATCTGGAGTACGACCACGCCGACATCTTCCCGGACGTGGCCGCGATCCAGCGCCAGTTCCATCACCTGGTGCGCACCGTGCCGGCGCGTGGCCGCCTGATCGTCAACGGTGAAGACGCCTATCTGGCCGAGGTGCTGGCGATGGGCTGCTGGACCCCGGTGGAGCGTTTCGGCTTCGACCCGGCACTGGAGTGGCACGCCGAACTGGTGCATGCCGATGGCAGCGCCTTCATCGTCCACCACCGTGGCGTGGCCGTGGGCCAGGTGAACTGGCCGCTGCTGGGCCGGCACAATGTGCTCAACGGGCTGGCCGCACTGGCCGCCGCGCATGCGGTGGGTGTGGATCCGGTCACTGTGATCCCCGCGCTGGCGCAGTTCCGCAGCGTGAAGCGGCGCCTGGAAGTGATTGGCAACGCTGGCGATGTCACCGTGTACGACGATTTCGCCCATCATCCCACCGCCATCCGCACCACGCTGGAAGGGCTGCGCGCGAAAGTGGGTGCGGCCCGCATCGTGGTGGCGATGGAACCGCGCAGCAATTCCATGCGCCTGGGGGCCCATGCCGACGCGCTGGCTCCTTCGCTGGACGGGGCCGATGCGGTGGTGTTCCTGCACCGGCCGGAACTGGCCTGGGACGCGGCCAAGGTGATCGGTGCCGTCCAAGGCGAGGCCCATGCGGTGCCGGACACCGATGCGCTGCTGACCCAGCTGGGTGCTATCGCCCGACCCGGTGACCATGTGGTGTTCATGTCCAACGGTGGCTTCGACGGCGCGCCGCGTCGCTTCCTGGCCCAGCTGCAGCAGGACTGAGCGGTATGAGCGAGATCACCACGCTGCCCTTGTTTCCGCTGCATTCGGTGTTGCTGCCCGGTGCCTCGTTGACCCTGCGGGTGTTCGAGCCGCGTTACCTGGACATGGTGCGCGAATGCAGCCGCAATGGAACCGGCTTCGGCATCTGCCTGATCCTGCAGGGCGAGGAAGTCGGGGCTCCGGCGACGCCAGCGGCACACGGTGTGGAAGCGCGCATCGTCGATTTCGATGTGGGGCCCGACGGCATTCTGGTGCTGACTCTGCGCGGCTATGATCGCTTCCACGTGGAGCAGGTGCGCGTACGCGACAACGGCCTGATCATGGCAGACGTGCAGTGGGCAGAACCGGACAGCGACGACGAGCTGAGGCCCGAGCACGCGCTGCTGTCCACCGTGCTGGAACACATCATCGAGCAGGCCGGTAATCCGTACGCGCCCAAGGTGCCGATGCTGCTCGACCAGGCCGCCTGGGTCGGCTGGAAGCTGGCCGAGCTGATGCCGCTGGAGGAATCGCAGCGGCTGCTGTTATTGCAGCGCGATGATCCGCATCAGCGGCTGGATGACCTGCTGGGCTGGATCCCGTAGAGCCACGCCCTGCGTGGCTGCGCATCAATCGGTCCGCACGCGCAACACCGGCGTCTTCGATTCCGGATGCTGTTCAACCGCATGCGGCAATCCTTCCACCGCCTCGCGCACCGCATTCAACGACGGATCAATGCCGCGCATCGGGTGCCACATGCCGATCAGGCTGAAGTGCTGTTCGTAGCGCAGCGTCTGCGCACTGCCCAGCCATAGCGGGTGCTGCCCCGGCATCAACACCGCCTGCGCCGGCCACAGCCGCAGCGCATAGATTTCCTCCGGCGCATTCCCGGCCCGGATCATCAGCAGCGATTCCACCTTGGTGTCCAGCGTGGCCGGCAGCACCGGCACTTCTTCCGGGGTGGCGGATTTGTCCAGCATCAGCAGCGCCTGTTCCCAGCCCGCCTGCGACTGCACATGCCAGCCCTGTGCCTCCAGGTGCTCGCGCAGCGGGTCCAGCGGACCCGCCACCTGCACGTCCAGCGGCCAGCGCTGGTCGTCATCGAATTCATTGCGGCGCGCCGGCTGGTCGCGCCAGCCGCCCTCCCACCAGGCCTGTGCGGTGAGGGTGACCGGGGCCGGTTCGGCCGGTTCGAACCGCTCCAGCTTCACCGGAATGTTGCGCGGCCCGTACCACAGTGCCGCCACCGCGAAGG
Organism: Pseudomonadota bacterium; assembly: GCA_023439425.1. Taxonomy (GTDB): domain Bacteria; phylum Pseudomonadota; class Gammaproteobacteria; order Xanthomonadales; family Xanthomonadaceae; genus Stenotrophomonas. Next base: position 112 of record JAEXNZ010000003.1, on the reverse strand, counting down.
TGCCGTAGAACAGCCACGACACCGGCTTGACCCAGAACGAGCGGTTGAAGCGGCGGCGGTAGGCGATGCCCAGCACCAGCAGCCAGAAGATGCCGAACAACATGCCGCCGAT
>JAEXNZ010000577.1 GCA_023439425.1 Pseudomonadota bacterium | reverse complement strand
AATCAGTCGTGGCGTCGGCGTGGACCTTTCTTTCAGCCGTCGGCAGCCGCTGTGGGGCAGTGACGCCAGCTGGCGCGTTTCGCTGTTCGACCGGCCGGGCAGCGCCAGCACTGGCCTGCGGCGCAATCGGGGTGTCGACCTCAGCCTGAACATCGCGCTCGGACGCGACCAGCGCCGCGTCAGTGGCAGCCTGGGCTCGCGCGCAGGTCGGCAGGGCGGACGTGACCTGTACGCCAGTCTTGGCGTGCAGCAGGAATTCGAACAGGGCCTGCTGCAGGGTGTCGGCGTGCAGGCGACCGCAGACCGGGACGGCGTCGGGGTCAGCGGCAACGCACAGTTCGAGCATCCGGCGCTGCGCGGTGACGCCTATCTGCAGCGGTCGTCGCTGCACGGCGAGCGCAGTGGGGGCGTGAACCTGGAAAGCACGCTGGCCGTCGGAGGTGGACGGATGGCATTGACCGGGGCCGGTCACCTGGGCGGTACGCGTACCGGGATGATCGTGGACGTGCGCTCGGACCTTCCGGACGTTGCGCTGCGTGCGCATGACCGCCACGGTGGCAGTTATGTTCTGCGCCCGGGCCGCAATCTGTTACCGGTGCCCGCGTACCGGGCCGGCGCGCTGCAGATCGACTTCGAGGGGCGCCGTGCGCCGGCGGCCAGCATCCAGCCGTCGCTGTTGCCGTATCACCTGAACCGTGGCGGCGTCCTACATGCCGAGGTGGAGGTGCTGCAGACGGTGACCGTTTTGGGGCAGGTGCGCGATGCGCAGGGACGACCCTTGACCGGGGCCCGTGTGGTCAACCACGCCGGGCGCAGCGTCGCCGAAGCCGACGGATTCTTCGCGCTGGAAGTGAGTCGCCGCGCGCCGACCCTTGAGGTGCAGCACCCGGAGGTGAGCCAGTGCCAGTTCGCGCTGGACGGCAAGATCACGCGGTCGAAAGGAGATGTGTGGATGGCCGGCGTGCTGAAGTGTCCGCCGGCCGGCATTGCACAGCGCCAGGCGGCACCGGCGGGAGAAGCACCATGACCTTCAGAACGTTGAGCGCGACGCTTCTGGGCATCGTTCTGGCAGGTACTGCGGGCGCGGCGGACGTGCACATCACGGCCGAGTTCAAGCCCGATCTGAATGACCCCGGCGTGCGCACCTTCACCAACACCACGCCGTGGACCGGCGTGTGCGCGCAGGGGCACATGGAGCGCTGCCGTCAGAACAACTGGTGGAGCATCGACACCACACTGCGTGGCAGCAAGGACGCCGTGCGCGTGACCGACTGGGGGCCGGATGGGTTCTACATCCGCATGCCGCCACCGCGGACGGTGCAGGTCACCTCGGAAGATGGTGCCAGCACCTTCGACCTCGACCTGCGCATCATCGGCGCGGCGATGCGCTACACCGACGAAGAGGGCGATGGCGCGGAGAACATCGCGTCCAGTGGCAGCGCGCGCGGCTGCGACTTCGGCATCATCGGGCACGGTCCCTATACCCTGATGCGCATGCTGCTGCGTCGCGATGGCGGGCAGGGAACCGCAACGTGTTCGCTGCACTGGGTGAACACCAACAATTACGCCATTCCCATGCTGGATTTCGTGTATGCACTGGACTCGCCCGCACCACTGGACATGCGCAGTGGCATCTACACCGGCTCCACCGTGTACAGCTTCGGCGGGACGGGGGAGGGTACCGACTTCGATCTCGGCAACGGGATAGCCCTGACAGATCGCCTGGTGCATGTTCATTTCCGGCTGGATGTGCAGCATGCGTTCCGGCTGGACATTCCGCCCGGAAGCGAGCGGGCGCTGCTGGTGCCGAAGGGGGGCTGGCGGGGATGGACCGAGCAGGGCATCGTGCCGGCCGCGCTGGAGCGAGAGCTTGCCTTCGGCGTGAGCAGCAGCGGCCGCTTCAGTGTCTCGCTGCTTTGCCAGTATCCACAGCCGGACGGACGCTGCGGCATTCGCAACACCACGGTCGATGCTGAAGATGCACCGTTGGATGTCAGCGTGAGCCTGCCGGGCTTCCGCGATGTTGCCAGTGGTGCCGCCGCGGTAGAGGTGGGGCTGAACAGCCTTGGGGCGCCGCCGGTGTTTGGTGCGGACACGGTGGTGATCGGGCGGCCGGCACGGTTGCGACTGGCGGTGCAGGGGGCGGCAGTGGAGGCCATGCTGGTGCATCCGGGCACGCGGTATCGGGGGGATGTGACCGTGGTGTTTGACGCAGATCCGTGAAAAGCAGCCGGGCAAGCACGGCTCTACAAGTGATACCCATTCGCATTTGAGCTACACTGGGTGGATTGTGATCCCCGGTGTTGCATTTGTGTCCAGCCGCTTTCGTCTCTCTTTCCCCGTTCCTTGCCGCCGGTTCGCTACCGTCGCCATGCTGTGCATGCTTGCCGTGAGCAGCGTTCACGCCCAGCAGCGCAATCCGCTGCAGAAGATCGGCCAGACGGTGCTGGATGAGCCGGCGCAGTCCTACCGGTTCGAACGTTTCGTGATCGACAGCGCCGACCATTCGCGCCGCTGGCGGGTGAATGTGGGCGTTCCGGTGGCACCGGGTAAGGCCCCGGCCCCGGCGCTGTACATGCTGGACGGCAATGCCGCTGCGATGGTCCTGGACCAGGCGATGCTCGGCGAGCTGGCGGCCAAGGCGGCCCCGGTGCTGGTGTTCATCGGCTACGACAACGACCTGCGGGTGGATTCCGCGGCCCGCACCCAGGACTACACCGCCTGGATCGACGTTGCCGACGATGAAAGCGGCAAGACCGTGTCCAGCGGCGGCGGTGCGTTCCAGTTCCTGGACATGATCGAGCGTCAGATCAAGCCCGAGGTGGGAAAGCGTGCCCGCATCGACCCGCAGCAGCAGTCCTTATGGGGGCACTCGCTGGGCGGCCTGTTCGTGCTCAGCACCCTGTACACCCGCCCGGCGGCGTTCCAGCACTACATCGCAGCCAGTCCGTCGCTGTGGTGGAGCCAGGGCGCACCGCAACGGGACATGGAAAAGCAGTTCATCGACAACCGTCGCGGCCAGCCGGCACAGCTGACGGTGATGCTGGGTGGCGACGAACGCAGTGGCAACCGCGGCGTGCGCGACATGACCAACCCCCGCGTGGTGGCACACCTGCGCCGCATCGGCGGAGCCACCCCGGATGCCGCCTGGCAGCTGAGCCAGCGCCTGGGTGAACTTCCCGGCCTGCAGGTCGGCTACCGTGAGTTTCCCGGCCTGGGCCACGGCCCGATGCTGCCGGCATCGCTGAAGGCGACCCTGAGCCAGCTGTATGGCATTGCCGACCGCAGTGCCACACCCACTGCGGCGGACAGTAGCGCCGATTGATCTGTTTTTCGCTTACCCAGGCAGGGCGTGGCCTACCGCCACCGCCGCGATGCAGCGGCCATGCCAAGGCAACCCATGTGACACCGCGCGGCAACGCGCGTCCCCAACAGAAGGAGTCTGACATGACCCGTTTCACCGTACTGACCCGCACCGCGCTTGCGGTTGCCCTTGCCGTCGCCAGCAGCAGCGCGCTGGCAGAACCGGTGTTCGATACCCCGGCCAACGGCTTCCGCGGCCAGGTGAGCGCCCGCAATGAGAACGTGGTGCCGGGCAGCGAAGCCCAGGTCACCGGCCGCCAGTTCGTCCCCGGCCAGCAGATCACCCTGCTGCGCGGTGACACCGTGCTCAACACCACGCCAGTGGTGGTCGACGCACAGGGCAACTTCAAGGCCACGGTGACCGTGCCGGCCGACGCCGTGCCGGGCCAGCATCCGGTCGTAGTGCGCGCCAGCCAGCCGGCCGCCGCTGCCGTGGCGACCCAGCGGGTGTCGCCGAACCTGCCGCTGAGCGGCGAAAAGGCGTTCAACCTGACGTCCGGCAAGCTGGTCCAGGGCCTGTACCAGAGCGCCTACAGCCCGGCCGCCAACGCCCTGTACGTCACCTCCGCGGTCGGCCGCCCGCCGGTAACCCAGTCGCAGCTGCTGAAGGTGGACCCGAAGTCGCTGAAGGTGGTCAAGGCGGTCACCCCGGCGCAGGTGCCGGATGCCAAGGGTGGCAGCGTCTACGCGGTGTACGGCGTGGGCGTGGACGACGCCAATGGCAACGTGTGGGTCAGCAACACCCGCCAGGACACCGTGGCGGTGTACCGCCAGTCGGATCTGGGCCTGGTGCATCAGTTCCCGGTCGGCACCGTGCCGCATGCCCGCGACGTGGTGATCGACAGCCAGCGCGGCAAGGTGTTCGCCTCGGCCACCGGCGAAGACCACCTGTCGGTGTTCGATGCGAAGACGCTGAAGGCACTGGAGCCGATCACGCTGGAATCGGGCGTGGACGACGGCAAGTTCGTGCCGATGAGCCTGACCCTGGATGCGGCTGGCGGCAAGCTCTACACCGTCAGCATGGGCACCCCGGAAGCGGCGGTGATCGACGTGGCCAGCGGCAAAGTCGACAAGGTGATCGACCTCGGCAACGCGGTCAGCGCCTCGGGCGTGGCCGTGGATGGGAAGAACAACCGCCTGTACGTGGCCTCGCAGGGCAGCGACAACCTGCTCATCGTGGACATCGCCAGCGGCAAGGTACTGCACGATGTGGCGGTGGGGGCCGGTGCGCTGAACGTGGCGTTCGAGCCGGTGTCCGGCCTGGCCTATGTGACCAACCGCGGTGCCGGTACGGTCACCGTGGTCGATGGCAATGGCCAGGTGGTCGGCAACCTGGACGGTGGCACCTTCCCCAACCATGTCAGCGAAGATGGCAAGGGCAACGTGTTCGCGGTCAACAAGTCGCGCGGGGCTGAAGACCCCAAGGGCGACCGCGTGACCCGTATCGCCAAGCGCCGTTGAGTGAAACCCGCGCACCGGGGGCGTGG
>JAEXNZ010000566.1 GCA_023439425.1 Pseudomonadota bacterium | reverse complement strand
GCGACTGCGCGCCTTCGGGAATCTGGATGCCCGGCTGCACCGGGTAGCCGCTGTTGGTGACCAGCTCGCCGGTCTGGTTACGCTGGAACGAACCGTCGCGGGTGTAGGCCGAGGTGCCGTCGGGCATCTGCACTTCGAAGAATCCGCGGCCGTTGACCATCACGTCCAGCGCGCGGCCGGTCTGCTGCTGGCTGCCCTGTTCGAAGTTCTTCGAGGTGGCCACCACGCGCACGCCGGTGCCCAGCTGCAGGCCGGTCGGCAGCTGGGTCTGCGCCGAGGAGGAGCCGCCGGGCTGACGCACCTGCTGGTAAAGCAGGTCTTCAAAGCTGGCACGGTCCTGCTTGAAGCCGGTGGTATTGGTGTTGGCGAGGTTGTTGGACACCACCGACATGCGCGTCTGCTGCGCGTCCAATCCGGTTTTTGCGATCCACAGTGCCTGGTTCATGGCGGTGTTCCTATCAAGCGGTTATCAGGGGTGATGCATGGCGCGTGCCAGAACTGCGCCGGAAAAACGTCACGACGGCCTATCAGCCGCCCAGACGCAGCAGGGAGTTGGCACTGCGGGCGTTTTCGTCGCCGTGCTTGATCACCTTCACCTGCATTTCGTACTGCCGCTGCAGCTGGATCATCTGTACCAGGGCACCGGCGGCGTCGACGTTGCTGCCTTCCAGCTGGCCGCTTTCCAGCGACTTGCCCTGCGCCTGCACGAACGGCTGCTGCGGGTCGGTATTGCGCATCAGGCCGTCCAGCCCGCGTTCCAGACGATCATCAGCGGCCTGCACCACGCGGATGCGGCCGATGTTGGCCATGGTCTGCGGGCCTTCGCCCAGCGGGATGATCGAGATCGTGCCGTCATTTCCGATGTCCATCGCCTGGTGCGGTGGAATCGCAATCGGGGCACCGTTCTCGTCCAGCACCGCATGGCCGCCGGCGGTGACCAGCTGGCCATTCGGGGTGATCGACAGTGCTGCGCCGCGGGTATAGGCCTCACCGCCACCGGTGCCGGTCGGGGCCTGCACCGCCAGCCAGTTGCCCGCCTGCAGCGACAGATCCAGCGGATTGCCGGTGATCTGCTGCGCGCCCTGGCGGCGGTTGAAGCCGGCGTCCACGTGCAGGGCATCCACGCGCGAGGCATAGCCGTCGCCCTTGATCGGGAAGGCCTCGGTGTTGGCGAGGGCTTCCTTGAATCCAGGCGTATCGGTGTTGGCCAGGTTGTGCGACAGCGTGCCCTGCGCCTGCAGGGAGGCGCGGGCGCCGGTCATCGCAACGTAGAGTGCCTTGTCCATGATCGTGTTCCCGTCTGGCGATCAGCAGCTCATCAACGGATGTTGATGATGGTCTGGGTGATCTGGTCCATCGTCGAGACCATCTGCGAGTTGGCCTGGAAGTTGCGCTGGGCGGTGATCATGTTGACCAGCTGCTCGGTCAGGTCGACCGTGGAGGCTTCCAGCGAACCGGCCTGGATCTGGCCCAGGTTGGAGCTGTCCGGTGCGCCGGTGCGCGGCGTGCCCGAGCTGAAGGTTTCCACCCACAGGTTGTTGCCCTTGGCTTCCAGGCCCTGGTTGTTGTTGAAGGTGGTCAGGGCGACCTGGCCCAGCGGCTTGTCGTCACCGTTCGAGTAGCGGGCATACACGACGCCCTCTTCGCTGACGGTGATCTCATTGAGCTTGCCGGCCGCGTAGCCGTCCTGCTGGGTGTTGCGCAGCGCGAACTTCTCGCCGTACTGGGTGGAGCCGCTCACGTCCAGGGTCATCGACAGGGTGCCGGCACCGGTGGTCGGGGTGAACGGGTCCATCACGATCTGGCCGTTGGCCGGCTGGGTCATTGCGCCGGCGTTGTTGAAGGTCAGCGTGGTCGGCGTGCCGGCAGCCTGGCCGTCGACGTAGTTGTAGACCTGCCATTCGTTCGGATTGGCGGTCTTCACGAAGTACGAGGTCTGGGTGTGGCTGACGCCCAGCGAGTCGTAAACGGTGATGCCACCGGTGGAATGGTTGTAGCTGTTGGAGTTGGTCGGATCGAACGCGGCGATGGTGGGCTGCGAAGCATTTGCCGGCAGGGTGAACGCGGTGTTGACCAGCGCGGTCTGCTTGGGCGGGCTGTCGGTGGTGAGCAGCTGCAGGTCGGTCAGGCGGCCGGCGTCGAAGCTGGTGCCGTCGGCGTTCGGTGCGAATACCTGCAGGCGAGCGCCCTGCGGGTTGATCACGTAACCGGCCTGGTCGGTCTGGAAGTTGCCGGCGCGCGAATACACGCGGGCACCGTTCATGCTCATGGTGAAGAAGCCCTCACCGGAGATGGCCATGTCCAGGCTGCGACCGGTCTGCTCGTTGTTGCCCTGCGAGAACTGCTGGGCGACGTTGCTCAGGCGCACGCCGGAGCCGACGGCGTTCTTGGACAGGCCGTAGCTGGTGGCCGAGAACAGGTCGGCGAATTCCGAGCGCGATTCCTTGAAGCCGGTGGTGTTGACGTTGGCGATGTTGTTGGCGGTGACGTTGAGGTCGGCGTTGGCGGCATTGATGCCGGACAGCGAAATGTTGAAGCCCATGGCGTTCTCCTTCGAATGCGGTACGGGTTGGATCAGCTGACACGCAGCACGTAATCGAGCGGGGCAGTGCCCAGCCCCTTGAGGTTGAGGTACAGCCCATCGGAGCCGACCGTGACGCTCTCCACCGGTGCTTCGACGTAGGTGCTCAGCTTGGTCTGGGTACCGCTGGTGTCGGTGTGGGTGGCGGTGAGGGTGTACTTGCCGGGATCCAGGCGATTGCCGCTGGAGTCCTTGCCGTCCCAGTCGAAGGTGACTTCGCCGGCGGCCTTGGCTTCCACGCTGATCTGGGCCACCTTCACGCCATTGGCATCGGTGACGTCGACGTTGACGTAGCCGGCACCCGGTGCGGCCACCATGCCGGTGGTGTCACCTTCGCTTTCCAGCTGCCATTGCGTGGACGGCACCAACACCTCATGACCGACCAGCGCCGCACCGCGCAGGACCTGGTCGCCGGCCATCGCTTCCTGGAAGCCCTTGACGGTGGTGTTGAGGTCGGTGATGCCCTGCACCTGCGACAGCTGCGCCATCTGCGCGACCATCTGGGTGTTGTCCATCGGCTTCAGCGGATCCTGGTGCTGCAGCTGCTCGGTCATCAGGCGCATGAAGTCGGCCTGGTCAAGCGTGTCTTTCTTCTTGGTGGTATCGCTGTTGGGCGCGGTCAGGCCCAGTGCGCTGTAAATGTCGGTGTTGCTGACGCCGCTGGTGGTGCTCATGACGGGGTGTCCTGCAGGAAGAAGGGTCAGCGACCCATGGTCAGGGTGGCCAGTGCCAGTTCCTTGGCGGTGGTCAGCATTTCCACGCCGGCCTGGTAGTTGCGCGAGGTCGAGATGAGATTGACCATCTGCGCGACCGGATCGACGTCGGGCTGGTAGATGTAACCATCGGCGTCGGCCAGCGGGTGGCCGGGTTCGTAGCGCTTGATCGGCGCGGCGTCGCTCTGGCTGATTTCCTTCACCTGCACCGTGGTGATGTTGGGATCGGTGCGACTGGTGACGGCCTGGAAGATGGGTTCCAGCGGCTTGTAGACGGTGTCGGCCGAGCCGGTGACGGAGTCGGCGTTGGACAGGTTGGAGGCCAGCGTGCTCATGCGCACGGACTGGGCCTGCAGCGCGGAGCCGGCGATATCGAAAATGGGCAGGTTGCTCATGGCTTATTGCCCCGTGATCGCGGTGAGCATGGAGCGCACCTTGGATTCGACGAAGCTCAGCGACGCGCGGTACTCCAGCGCGGCGCGGCCGTAAGCGGCACGCTCGGTATCCGGATCAACGGTATTGCCATCCAGACTGGGCTGGATGCCTTCCTTGGTGATCTGGAACGGGTTCAGCCCGTTGCCGGTCAGGAAGTGCTGCTCATTGGTGGCCTGCATCAGCCCATTGCTGTCCAGCCCCTGGGCATTGCGCAGGGCGGCATCGAAATCCAGGTCCTGGGCCTTGTACCCGGGCGTATCGGCATTGCTCAGGTTGCTGGCAATCAGCTTCATCCGCTGCTCGCGCAACGGCATGGCCTGGGCATGGACCCCCAGATAGTCGGAAATCAAGTTGGGCATGACGCACTCCCACGGGATGTTGCGTGGGGTGCTGCAAGGGTCATGCCAAAGTTGGCCGCGAAGGGCGGCTATTCGTTGTTCAGGAGGGCAAGCCAAGCCCCCGATCGTTCGGTCTGCCCCGTAGAGCCGGGCTTGCCCGGCTGCTCTTCGCGCTAAGCCGCCAACGCCACCTTCCTCAGGCGCTCCAGAACCAGATCGGCCAGCTCATGGGCGGAGTACTTGGCGACGAAGGCGTTGGCCCCGACGCGCTCGACCATGGCGTTGTTGAATACGCCGGACAGGGAGGTGTGAAGAAGAACGTACAGGCCGGCCAGACCCGGGTGGCGACGGATTTCCGTCGTCAGGGTGTAGCCGTCCATCGCCGGCATTTCAATGTCGGAGATGACCATGGCGTAACGCTCGGCCGGGTTCTCGCCCGAGGCGTGGATCTGCAGCAGGTGGTCCAGGGCCTGCTTGCCGTCCGAGAGCAGGGTGGCCCCCACGCCCAGCTGGTCGAGCACGCTGCGGATCTGCTGGCGGGCCACGCGCGAGTCGTCCACCACCAGCACCTGCAGCTGCGGGGCGTCGGCAGGCAGGGCCATGGACGGGTCCAGCACGGCTTCGCCGCGGATCTGGGCGATGTCGGCCAGCACGCTTTCCACGTCGATCACCTGGATGAGTTCGCCCTGGAAACGGGTGACCGCGGTGAGGTAGCTCGATTCCGCCCCCAGTTCCGGCGGCGGGTGGATGTCTTCCACCGCAATGTTCACGATCCGCTCCACACCGCTGACCAGGAAGCCCTGGATGGAGCGGTTGAACTCGGTGACCACCAGGTAGCCCGGGGCCTTGTCGGCGTCCGGCTCGCGTTCGGGGTGGCCGATCGCCAGGCCCAGGTCGAGCACCGGTACCGAGCGGCCACGTACATCTGCCACGCCGGCGAACTGGCTGGGCAACCCTGGAACCTGGAACAGGTCAGGCCGGCGCAGCACTTCCTGCACTTTGAAGACGTTGACGCCAAAAAGCTGACGTCCGCCCAGGCGGAACAGCAGCAGGGCAAGGCGATTGTGGCCAGCCAGACGCGTCCGCTGGTCGATGCGATTGAGCAGGTCATGTGACATGGAAGGGGTATCGGCGTGCCCGGCGTTCCCTTGAGCACCGATTGCGGCACGGCGCTTGCATGACGTCGCCCATGTGCCTTTCACGTGGAGTCGCCATGCGTACTCTTGTTATTACGGTCCTGTTCGCGCTGACCGCTGTCAGCCTGGCCCCGGCCATGGCCGCCGGTGCCTGGCAGCCGGTGGAGTCCATCCGTGCTGCCGCGCTGTCCACGCTGTCGACCGGCAGCGAAGGCGAGACCACGCTGGATTCCGCGCTGCGCCTGCCCGCGTGCGGACAGGCACTGGTCGCACAGCCCACCGCCACCAGTACGGTGGAGGTCAGCTGCCCCGATGCGGGGGGCTGGCGGCTGTTCGTACCGGTCAAGGTCCGCCGCAACCAGACCGTCCTCATTCTCAATCGTGGCATTGCCGCTGGAGAAACCCTCGGCGTGGCCGATATCACCACGGCACAGCGTGACGCCGCCCGGATTGCCGGGGCCGCCCTGGCTGATCCAGCCGCAGCTGTCGGGCGGGTCGCCCGGCGCACGCTGGCCGCAGGCAGCCTGCTGTCGGCCAACGATCTGGTGGCGCAGCGGCTGATCCGCCGGGGTGACAGCGTTTCGCTGGTGTCGCGGCGGGGCGGGGTGGAGGTGCGGGTGGCCGGAAAGGCCCTGGCCGACGCCGGTGAAAATGAACGGGTCTCGGTCGAGAACCTGTCTTCACGCAAGATCGTGCAGGGTACGGTCGCGGCCAGTGGCGACGTTTTTGTGACGCGGTGAGCAGAAAACTGAATCCGGGGCTGAAAGTGGAAAAAAACCGCAAAAGCCCCTAAAGATGGCGGTCCCCGTGCCGTTATCCCTTGTGAACGCAATTCCCCAGGACAATTCCATGAGCCAGAAAATCGACGGCAACCTGCAGGCGACCGCCCATCTGCGCAGCATTGCGCCGGGAAACAAGCCCAGCGTCAGCACCGATTCCCCGGCGCGCACGGTGGACGCGGCTGCCAGCGTGAAGCTGACCGGTGAAGCCACCAGTCTGCAGGCCCTGCAGCGCGAACTGAGCACCGCCCCGGCCATCGACGCGAACCGCGTGCAGGCCGTGCGCGAGTCGCTGCAGAACGGCACCTACAAGATCAATCCGGACGCG